>JALYVR010000223.1 GCA_030853145.1 Chloroflexota bacterium
CGACCTGGAGGCTCTAAGTATCGCTGGCGTGCCGGTCTACGCCGAACGCGGGCCGGGCGGTGGCTGCGACCTGCTGAACGGCTACCAGACGGACCTGACCGGATTAAACGAGGCCGAGGTGCGCGCGCTGTTCCTGCGCGGTATCGCAAGTCCGCTGGCCGACCTGGGCCTGGGCCAGGCGCTGGACGAAGCCATGCTGAAGCTTTCAGCAGCCCTCCCCGCAACCCAGCGCCACGACGCCGAGCAGATGCGCCAGCGCGTCCATCTGGATGCCACCTGGTGGCATCACACCGCTGAACCCCTTCCACACTTGGAAACGCTCCAGGCAGCTCTATGGCAGGAAAGTAAACTCCTGCTCACCTATCGCGAGGGCCGCGGCCCGTGTAGCGAGCAACTTGTTGAGCCATACGGCCTGGTTGCCAAAGCCAGCGTCTGGTACCTGGTGGGCGCGGCAACAGGCACAAGAAACGTGTATCGCGTCTCCCGTATTCAAGCAGTCATAGTCACTGAAGAGTGCTTCACGCGGCCTGCGGACTTCGATCTCTCCCTCTACTGGACCAGGTATTGTAGTAACCTGGAGGCAAGCCAGCCCAGCTACGCGGTTCCCCTGCGAGTGGCGCCCGACGACGTTTCCCTGCTTCCCCAGGTACACAACTATTGGCCTGAGTTATACCTTCAAAAAAACAGACCTGTTGTAGAAGCATTAGCGCGACCAGAAGAAAAAAAAGCTTTTATAGCCTCGCAACCTGCCAGCGGCGCGGTCTTGCCCTATATAAAAAAACAAAAAATGAAATCTCAGTTCAAAGAAAAAAACGCGCCTTCTCTGACGCATATAAAAAAAAGCAATTTCTCCAAGCCATATAAAAAAACGGATTTCCGCATTGCCCTCTTCAACCTGCCTGTCCCGTTTCAAGCGGCCTGCCCCTGTTAAAATACTATGCTTGCTAGCCCCTGGAATTGCCACCTCTCTACCATTTTTAGCGTATAAAAAAAGAATGCTATAAGATAGGTAGACAAGCGGATCTTATCAAGGAGAAGCAAACCATGTGTGGTCGTTACACCCTCATCACCGACATTAATGTTGTGGCTCAAGTATTCGGCGTGGCTCCCACATTGGAGGCACAGCCGCGCTATAATGTCGCGCCGACGCAGGAGGTGATCTCCGTCTTGCATGATGACACGGCGCACCTTGAATGGCTGCGTTGGGGATTGATCCCATCGTGGGCCAAAGAGGAGGCCATCGGCTCGAAAATGATCAACGCCAGGGCGGAGACGCTGGCTGAGAAACCCAGTTTCAAGCGCCTGTTGCGCTCAAGGCGCTGCCTGGTCGTGGCAGATGGCTTTTACGAATGGAAGAGCGAGAACGGCTCCAAAACGCCAATGTACTTCACGCTGAAGAGCAAGGAGCCGTTCGCCTTCGCCGGCCTGTGGGACCTGTGGAAAAGCCCGGATGGCCGCGCGATCCGCAGTTGCACCATCATCACCACGCAGCCGAACGACGTGGTGGCCCCCGTCCATAACCGCATGCCCGCGATCCTCTCAGCAGCCGCCCGCGAAGCCTGGCTCGATACGACACTGCACGACGAACAGGCTCTGTTGCCCTTCCTCGCGCCCTACGCGGCCGACCAGATGACGGCGCGCGCCGTATCGCGCCTGGTGAACGATCCTAAGAGAGAAGGCGCGGAACTGATTGCTTGATAGCGAGAAGGATCATAGTAACGAGTCAGTAAAAATGATCCAAACTACGATAGACGAAAGCGCCTGGTCAACAAATAAGTTGGAGGCAAGCTATAGCCACTCCATTCTTGCAAGATAACATGCAAGAATGGAGTGCGGGATGTAGCTGTTTGTTATTACCGGGTCAGTTACCTTCAGGGCGCATTTTCAAAAGCAACCGCCGGGCCTCATCCTCGGACCGCGCGATGCTGATCTTGATATTGAGATGACGCAACGTATCAGGATTATCAACGGCCCCCACAGCTTCTTGTGCCAGGGCGACACAATCCGGGAAGCGCGCCTTGACAATCTCGACAAGCATCTCCCGCTGTTCCTCTAACCGTCCCTGTTCCCGTCCCTTCTGAAGACCTTTCCGAAGACCTTGCTCAAGACCTTGCTCCCGCCCCTGCTCAAGACCTTGCTCCCGCCCCTGCTCAAGACCTTTCTCGCGCATCTTCTGCATAAACTCCTGGTGCGCCCAGGAGTCCTCTAGAATATCTCCCAACATCTCAAACCTCCTTTTTAGCCACGCGCGGTCCTGCTCGCTCGTGAAGACAAGAGCCGCTAACGTATACGCAATATAGAGTAACTCGCTACCGGGTTCTTCCTCCAGGGGAAGCAGCTTCTCGATAATCTCGTCCACTACCTCGCGCCGCGCCCCCTCTTTGGTGAGCGTCAGTAAAGGAAGCAGACCGGGCAGCGCTCCCTGCTTGAGTCCCTCTGTCGGCAGCTCCCACAGCTTGATCACATCGAAATGGAACCGGTGGATCTCACGCCCATTTGGGAACACTTGAAGAAAGGGCGACTCCGCGCACTTGCACTTCTTCAGGTAGATCACACACGAGTACACAGGTTGCTTGTTCTGGCGTGTCGCGCGGGAGTTGTACTCCCAGAGCCGCGCCGCCATATCGGTCTCGGCCTTTTTCTGAAATTCGACATGCAACAAGGCATGTCGCTCATTGATAATAATATCATACAAGCCATCCGCGTCAATGTGGCGCCGCTTCAAATGCGGCGAGAGTTCACGAATGAATGTTCCTCCGGGGAGCAACCACGAGACAAAGTCCTGCGGATCGACGCTGATCAGATTCTTCATCGCGCTATCCCATATGCCCGCCATCCTGTCCTCCTCAACTTTTTCACTGGGTTTTCTAGTGGCAGTATAGCACAATAAAAGCGCCTCTGCGATACTCAATAAGGGCTATTTCTTAGGCGTGCCCAAATTAGCTATCCCAGGCAGGGAGCGTACACGGCACAGTGGTTTATCTGCCGTCGGTTGTGGTTAATCGTTACTAAGCTAGTGGGGAGGCCATGGATGTTGCTGGGTCTTATCGCTGTATCCGGAGAACGTTTTGGCTTCTGGCTGTTGTGACTGTTGTTGGCTGCTGAGCAGTTCCGCGCGTTGGTAGAGCGTCTGCGCGGCGCGCCCGGCGTCGAAGTTTATGGCTTTGCTGGCCTCTGGATCGTGCGCGATGGCTTCAAAGCGGGCTGCGATGCCGCGAATCGTCTCCGGGTCGGTGATGTTGCCCTGGCGCACGGCCTCATAGGTTTTCTCCAGTACATCCTGTCTTGGGATTTTCCGTACTGGAGGCGGCGTAGAGGGAGACACGGCAGCTCCTGCCTGTGGTATAGGTTGGGCGGGGGGCGCCTTCTCCGGTGGGGCCTGGGTCTGCTTCTGGGAGACCCTGGTCCCTGCCTGCTTCTCCTCGTGCTCCGCGATCGGGGGCGTCACCATGGTATCGGCATCAACAAGCTTGGAAATGAGCGGCATCACGGTTACATCATGAATGCGCACCCAGTTGATCTGCACTCCCCAGGCCGCAACATGATCTTGCATGCGTTGTACCAGTTCGCTGTTCACCTCATCCCAGCGCGAAGAGAAGTCCGCCATGACCTGTGTGTGTACATCCTGACTCCACGCCATGAAGTCATTGGGCGTGAAATTGCTTACTACCGCCTGGATCGTCGCCACAAAGAGCCTATGCAGCGTCTCCTGCCAGTTGTGTACCTGGATAATCACCAGGTGCGCATCTTCCGGCAAGAGCTGGTAGGCGATCGTCGCCGCCAGGTAGACATCTTCTGTGCGCGAGATATGCACTGTTTGTGGCGGGCATGACCAGTGGACCTCGCGCGTATCTAATTTTTCAACCACGCTTTCCCACGGCAGGCGGAAATTGGGGCCGGGAAAAAGCGTGCGGCTGTATTTGCCAACCGAGTAGACGATATGGGCCTCTCCCTCTGGGACGGGGTGAAAGTATAGCCGCAGTAGAAGGAATGCCAGCAGGCAGAAAGCGATCAGCAGAATCAGGCCTGCCAGCGGTCCAAAAACGATAAAGCAGCCTGCCAGGACGAAGAGCAGAAAGCCACCTATCATAGCAAGCGACCAGAATACATTATTGGCCCCGGCATAGTAGAGCATGATGCTATAAATGAGGGCGATGGCCACAAGAACCAGCACGACGGGCAAGAGACCGACAGGGGAGAGATACGCCCGGCCCTGGAGAACCGGGAGGAACGTTAATAAGAATGTCAGCCCACCAAAGAGCAGCGGGACTACGAGCGGAGAGACCTGGCGCCCCAACATGAGGAACGATTCCAGCTTTGATGTGTAGGCCTCATCGAGATCGTCATCTTCGGCCTCCTCCTGCTCTTCCAACACATGAGCGGCAGGGTCAGGATAGGATACATCTGGCTGCTGATCGGGGAGGAGGTCATCGTCAAAATCTTGATCTTGCCAGATCTGTTTTGTAACCTGCTCCTGCTCTGGAGCACCGGGGTCCGTCCATTCCGATGACATATGCTGCTTCCTCCCTCTCATCACCTGTAGATGTGCTATGATCTATCTTCCTTGCAACGCATGTTTACGCAGTGTAACGATGCTTAGATCTCTGTACGCGCTGGCCCCTGCTGTCGCTTGACGCCGCAGGACCCGCACCCTCCACCGCTCTTCGTGCCGCAGCTTCCGCCCCCTCCACCGCTACATCCCCCGCTGCCTGCACTGCCACATCCTCCGCCGTTCTTACCGCCGCAACTGCTGCACCCGGCCTTCTTCTCTGGCGTCTGGTTAATGGGGACCTGGATGGTGACGCCGCTCTCAAGCATCACTTCTACAGTCTCCTTTGGTACATTGATCGAGACGACTTTGCCAGGACCGCTGGGGGTCGTGAGCATGGCGCCGATCTGCGGCATGAGTTGCTTAGCCTGGATGTAGTTTTCGTTCTCGTACGAGAGGCAGCAAAGCAGCCGCCCGCAAACGCCTGAGATCTTAGAAGGATTAAGGGGCAGTCCCTGTTCCTTCGCCATTTTAATCGAGATGATACCAAAGTCACTGATCCACGAGCTGCAACACAGCGTTTTCCCGCACGGTCCGACGCCGCCCTGAAGTTTAGCCTGGTCGCGCGCGCCAATCTGGCGCAGTTCGATACGTGTGCGAAAGGTCGCCGCCAGGTCACGCACGAGCGCACGAAAGTCCACCCGCTCGTCAGATGTAAAATAAAAAGTCAGGCGGCTACCATCAAATGTGTACTCTGCCTCTACCAGCTTCATCGGCAGCTTATGTTGCGCGACACGTTGGGCGCAGCGCACCAGCGCATCTTTCTCCTTACTTTTGAACGAGAGCATCATGCGCAGTTCGTCCTCGCTGGCCAGGCGCAGCACCGGCTTCAGCGGGTCGCTAAGATCTATTTCCGACATCTTCTTTGAGGCGATGACTACCCTGCCAGCCTCTACACCGCGCACGGTTTCGACAATCACAAATTGACCCGTCGTATAACTCTGCCCCAGAGGGTCAAAATAGTAGATCCGTCCGGCAGGACGAAAACGAATACCGACAATGGTAACGACGTTTGCTGTCGTATGAGCTGTTAACATGACTTTCGTCCTGCTAGAGAAGGGAGCGGCACTGCACTGTGCCTGCCCGGTCTTCTATCTGCTTCCTTGACTACATCTCGTTTGTCAGCAAGATAGCCTCTGCTACCTCGCGCATGGACTTGCGATTGTTCATGCTGGCCTTCTGGATCTTGCGAAACGCCTCCTGCTCGCTCAGCCCCTGTTTCTCCATCAGCAGCCCTTTGGCACGCTCAACTACTTTACGTGTTTCCAGTTGATCGCCCAGAGTGCGTGCTTTTTCTTCCATGGCGCGAAACTCGTTATAGCGCGCCAGCGCCACCTCGATGGCCGGGGTGACTTCGCTTTCGCGCAGAGGCTTCACAATATAGTTCACCACCCCGGCCTCTTTAGCTCGCTCGACTAATGGCTGGTCCCCGAAGGCCGTGAGCAGCAGCACTGGTGCGATCTTTTCCTGCGTCAAGGTTTCGGCGGCGGTGATTCCATCCATGTCAGGCATGCGAATATCCATAATCACTAGATCCGGGCGCAGTTCACGGGCCAGGTTAACGGCGCTCTGGCCATCTCCGGCTTCACCGATAACCAGGTAACCTTGCTTAGTAAGTACGTCCTTGAGATCCATGCGCTGGATGGTTTCGTCGTCGGCAATAATAACGCGCGTTGGCATAGAAATTCCCTGTCTGTGTATTTGAACCTGTTGTACCCCAGTCAGTTCCGGCGACTCTTCGAACTTGTTCGCCGTTCCGCCTGGGCGCTTAGCTACTGAGAGTATACCATACCCATACATCAGAGTCGAGACACTATTTTTGCGTAGCGATCGATGCCACCACCCTCCTCTATATGGTTAGCGCTATGCCACTTGCAGGTCTGCCGGTTTCTCCATCAAGCCAGCTATGATCCGTGCCTCATGTGCAATTGATTGCAATTGCGTGGGCGTGATCGATTGACGACCATCGCACAGCGCGCTGTTGGGATCGGGATGCACCTCCAGGATGAGTCCTGCGGCGCCTGCGGCGATGCTGGCGCGCGACATGGCGGGGACCAGTTCGCGGCGGCCAGTGGCATGGCTCGGGTCGACGATCACTGGCAAATGGGTCAGTTCACGCAGCAGGGGTACACAGGAGAGATCAAGAATGTTCCGCGTCTGGGTATCGAAGCTGCGGATGCCCCGCTCGCAGAGGATGACCCGTGGATTGCCTGCGGCGATGATGTATTCCGCCGCCAGTAACCACTCGTCAATGGTGGCCGAGAGGCCGCGCTTGAGCAACACGGGCCGGCAGGCGCTGTGTCGTCCTGCCGCCGCCAGCAGCGGGAAGTTCTGCATGTTGCGGCTGCCGATCTGTAACACATCGGCGTACCGCGCCACCGTCTCGACCATCTCCGGCTCCATCACTTCGGTCACCACCGGCAGGCCGGTGGCCTCGCGCGCTTCGGCCAGCAGGTGCAAGCCCTCGATGCCCAGCCCCTGGAACTGGTAGGGCGAGGTGCGTGGCTTGAAGGCGCCGCCACGAAGCACACTGGCTCCAGCCGCCTTGACGGCATGTGCGGTTGTGAGCAGTTGCTCCCGGCTCTCCACCGCGCACGGTCCGGCCATGATCACAGGTGGATGGGCGTTCCCAATGGTGACGCTCTCACATGTGTGCGGGTCGCCGATTATGATGCTGCTGCCCTCGCTCTTGAAGGCTCTGCCCGCCAGCTTGTATGGGGTAGACACACGAATCACCTGCTCCACGGCCCGCTGCTGCTCAATAGTCGCCTGGGCCTGGCTCTCAAGCATGGTATGATCGAAGGCGATCACTTCGCGACCATCCATCTGAATGGTATTGACCGGGCAGGAATTGCTGGTGATCCGGCAAAGCAGCGCCAGCAACTCGCTCCGTTCTTCACTGCTCGCCTGACTATGAATGACGATAATCATGATACCTGTTCCTCTTTCTCTCTTTTTTCATCTCATATGGACGCGGGCAAGGCGCCTTTGTTTCTGCACCTCGCGCATGCCTCCATGGATTTGACAAACAAAAAAGC
>JALYVR010000224.1 GCA_030853145.1 Chloroflexota bacterium
GCGTATAGACGCAGAATTTCCCAAAAGGCATCTTTGCGATACCGGCGGGTAAAGAGATGTACGTACGAACAACGGGCAAGAGGCGCGAGAAGAAGGCAGTGGCACTCCCCCAGCGCTCAAAGAAGCGATCCGCCTTATCCGCGTCATGTTGGGAGATCAGGACATAGCGGCCATACTTCAGCATCAATGGGCGACCACCTGCGTAGCCAATGCCATACGCGGCAATGGATCCGATCAGGCAGCCTGCAGCACCTGCCAGCGCGATGAGAAGCAGCGCTACCCCCTGGTTAACACCCGGTAGCAGCCTACCACTGGCAAACATCACCCCCGCCAGGGGCATCACAATTTCGCTGGGCAGCGGTATACAACAACTCTCGATGGCCATAGCCAGCAAGATACCGACCAGGCCAGTCGAGACGTAGAGGTTCGTTATCAGGGTCGTCAGCGTTTCAGTCAATTGGTTTAACACACAGTAGCCTGCCTTTCAAAGTCTCCTGAGAGCTTTCGCTCAATAGTAGCACATTCTGCGCTCAGAGACCAGAACTACCAGGACCCATAGAGAACATCCGGCCAGGCAAAAATTACTGTTCTTCCTCGTCCGTATAGACGGAATCATATAAGGAAGAGCGCCGCGTAATAGGCCCATGCCTATCCATCTGCTGATGCAGCTCTTCACGAAGAGCATCATCTTCGTACATATATGGAGGGCGGCGCACCAGCGGGTTTTTCAGGCTGCCGGAAGCCCTATCCGGGTGACGCAACTGCTCATCTATCTGAGGGTGTCGACCGATCTGCCCGGTCTGGGGATAGCGATGGAGCGAGCCTGTCATCTGCTGTTGCTGGCGGCTGGAAAGCTGTTCTGTTCGAGGATCGGCAGACCGGGGGGAGCGCTCGCTCTCGGTGGGGAGACGCCGCTGGTCCATGGTTCTCCCTGCCGAGGCATCATTTGTAGGCCGCTGACGATAGTGATTCGCCGGCGGCGTGAGTTGTTGACGGGCGGGCCGCGCCCCTGGCACCTGCTGACTGGCCGGTTGCTCGCGCAGAGGAGTGGTAGGGCGTGGGGCCGGGCGTTTACGCGAAGGCACGGGCGGTACCACCTCAACATCCTCATCTTCTAGCTGCTGGGAGGCCTCAAAGCGGGCTGCGCGTAAAGCCGCCGTACGATGCTGGCTGTGGCGAGTGTCACCCTGGTAGCCGGGAACGCCTGGATACGCGGTACGACGCGCTGGCGACGAGAGACGCTGCGTTGAGGCGCCTTTCCCGCGGGCAGCGCGACCCGGTCTCTCCTGCTGACTCTGGGCCGCAGGAGAGATCATTGAGCGCTGCTGAAACGCTGTAGCGGGCGCCGGGGAGGTCTGACCCGCGGCGGGTAACCGTGGATAGTTGGCAGCGGGAGGCAGGCGATGGTTCGGGGGGCTATGGCGATACTCCTCTTCCTCGTACTCCTCTCCCGCGCCAGGCAGCATGTAGCCATCGGCATCATACACCTTTTGGGGGAGCGCTGGATAATCGTATGCTTGCGCCTGCTCCATCTCCTCCTGGATCTCGGCTCTGAGGCGTTCATCATGTCGGCGCGAAAGAAAGGAGAAGAGCGTCAGCGAGATGGGGATACTCAGCAGTAAAGCTGCCAACCCTCCTATCAAGCCACCAAGCACCCAGGAATTGAGCGTGTTACCGAACCAGAGGACCACAGCGGCCCCCACAATGAGCACTAGCGCCACGGCGGCGGCTCTCATACGACAATCCTTTCTGGATACCTGTCACCCGTCTACTTTGCGAAAGAACGGCGTTCGCGGGGGAAGAGAGTTCCTGACAAACATTGCATTCTTTCAGCCTTCGTACAGCTTAGAACTGTTTTACCAAGAAAACGTCTTCGTTGTAACGAAAATCCCATCGAACTTTATGCTATGAGTATACCAGGGTTGGAGCTGGACTACAAGGGGGGGAAGACTGAAGAAACCCAGCGGGAAGACGCTGGAAGGCATAGAGAGGCAGATAGCAAGGGAGGCAGAGGTAGAGACGTTGCGAGCGCACACGGCAGGAAATGTGCGCCTGTTCTCCCATTGCTATCAACTGCACGATCTCGTTGCTCTATCCCGGAGACAGGGGATGCGTTACGCCGCGCGACCGGAGCCACACTGGCGCACAATCGCCACAACTGTGCCTTGTACTTGCCACTCGCGATCCCACTCGCTCCTGGTGATGAAGATGGGCGACAGCTCGGAGTTGGCGGGTTGCAGGCGCACGCGATCGTGGTCCTTCTCCTGGAAGAAGCGCTTCAGGGTCGCCTTGCCCCGACTGCCATCCTCCAGGTGGACCGCCACGACGATATCGCCATTCTCGCAGGTGGGCTGGCGTTTAATCACCACATAATCGCCATCGCAGATGTGATCCTCGATCATCGAGCGTCCCCTGACGACCAGGGCATAATTGGTCTCAGGGTCTACGTTATGGCCGACATCGATGGCCTCCTCCGCGTCCGAGAATATTTCGAGGGGCTCACCGGCGGCGATCGCTCCCTCTACCGCGATGCCCCAGGGTTGCTTGGTCAGCCTGATGCCGCGGCTCTTTTTCGGCTCGCGCGAAATATAGCCGCGTTTCTCCAGCATGGTCAGATGATAATCCACATGACCCGTACTGGCGATCTTCATCGCACGGCCAATCTCGCGATTGGTGGGGGGCATGCCCTCTGTGCGTATATAACCGATAATGAAGTCCAACATCCGTCGTTGGAAGTCACCCATTTGCTCTGACGACATAGGTGTGATGGCCTGCCTTTCTGAAATTACCCGTAGTACGAATGCTGCCGCCAAAAAGTAGAACGGCTATTCAAGTCAATCATAGCAAACAGAGCAAAACAAGTCAAGGCTTTTATCGAACGAATTTTCCGAAAATTTTTTCTTTCTGTGATTTCTCGCTTTCGCCAGAGGCTGGGGGTTGGAATACGGGCAGCGTTTTGTTATACTCATTGCATAGAGGCACGTAAAGGTAATCGCTTTTACTGGCCCAATTCTGTTCTAGCACTGGGCGAGCTATTTGCGTCGGCCTTCAGATAGATGTACAATAAAGGCGTCAAAGACTCGACGAACCCGGCCATGAAAGAGGGAGTCAGAATACACATGGTTGAGATGACTATTGAAAGTGTGCGCATAAATCTGGCTACTCAGCAACGCGTAGTCATTTTGAAGGCAGTGAAGCAGGAGCGCTACTTGTTTATCTGGATAGCGCAGGCTGAGGCATATGCTATCGCCATCGAACTCCAGGGAACGAACTCTCCCCGGCCACTTACGCACGACCTGCTCAAAAATGTCATCAGCGAGTTGGACGCCAAAATTGGGAGCATCGTGATCTCAGACCTGATCGATGATATTTTCTATGCCCGCATCGTCCTGGATGTGGCAGGCAGGCATGTCGAGGTTGATTCGCGCCCCAGCGACGCCATCGCGCTTGCTGTGCGCGCCAAAACGCCGATCTTCGTTGAGGAGAGTGTCTTAGAGCTTGCGGGTGTCACCCCGGAGACTACCGAAGAGCAACCTGTGCCTAAACCTTCGCTACAGACGGAGCAGGAGGCAGATAACCTGGACGCCTACCGCGATTTTATCAATAGCCTGGACGTGCTGGATGAATTTGGCAAAGATTGAGCAGGCCGCCTCTCCTTAAATGACGTACTCCGGCTAGCTTCTGTGCAAGCTCGTCTAGCGCGCGTGTAAGAATGCTTTTAAGAGGCGCACGAGAATCCGCGAGAACAACCCGTAGATGAGGATAGCCAGCACGGTGTACAGCCCGACGCCAATAGAAAACGGCAAGGTGACACTTTGTAACAATAAGCGGAATGGCAGGAGAAAGGCGCTACTGACCTCATACACAACATTCATCCACAGCGCTGTGCGTTGCAACCCGAGCACGTCAAGAATGAAACGGACCAGCAGGAGAATCTGCACCGCGAGAAAAAACAGGCCCACCAGCATAGGTACGGCGCTGCGATGAGGCTGTGTGATCCGTACTGGTCCCGCCCCCCCTGCTGGCCGATCGCGCGCGCCCGTTACAGGCAGAGGTGGTAGGACTGGATATACCGATGTCTCCGACGGGCGCATCATCGCTGGCGGAGGGAATGGACTGCGCGCATCCTGCCATGGAAAGGGGCGAGCCGGTGGTTGAGGCATGGGAATGCCTTCCCCGATGGGAGAAGTTGTGGCTACCGGAGAGAAGATGACCTGTGCCATCGGTTCCGTTGGCATATCGTGATCGTCAATCTCTCCAAAACGGTTGTCTACAGATCGCTTTTTCATCTTTGCTCGCTCCTCTGGAGGAGAACTGCTCCATGTGATGTGCTCCGCTGAAGCTATACGATCTTCCTATATATCATGCACATCGCCAACCGGATAGCGTGACAGCAGGTCGTCATACGTCTCGCGCCGCTCCATTAGCTCCACTTGCCCCTCGCTTACCAGGATTACGGCTGGACGCGGCACAAGGTTATAATTGCTGGCCAGGGGCAGGCAATAGGCCCCGGTCGTCGGTAGCGCCAGCAGGTCGCCTTCCCGCATATATGGTAACGCCGCACTGTTGATAAGCATATCACCTGACTCACAATAACGTCCAGAGACACATACTGACTCCTCTACCGGCTCCAGCGCGCGCTCCACGGCAAGCGCCGCGTAGATAGCTCCATAGAGGGCGGGCCGAATGTTATCGCCCATGCCCCCATCGACGAACAGATAGGTGACGCCTCCGGGAGTAAATTTGCGCGCTCCTATACTATAGACGCTGAAACCGGCTCTGGCTACAATCGAACGGCCCGGTTCAATCAGTAGTGCTGGCGCAGGCAACGTAGCGCCGATCAAGGCTACTTCTCGCTCCATTGTCTCGTGCAGCGCCTGGGCCAGCACTGTCAGAGCAGGCACAGCCATCTGCTCAGGCGTCGCAATCGCCCACCCACCACCGGGGCTGATCTCCGCGGGCCACCACTGTGTCTCCTGGTAGAGATCAGCGGCCAGGTGCAACAGGCGTTCCAGGGATTCCTGGTAGGGCCGCGCCTCCCGCAGCATTGTGCCCGCATGAGCATGCAGACCACGCAGGTGCAGGTGGCCCTCGTGGAGGATGCGCAGCGCGGCAGCTTTGGCCTCGCCGTTACGCAGCGGGAAACCAAATTTGGAGGTCGCGTGTCCCGTCTGGAGATAGCGATGCGTATCGGTCTCCACCTCAGGCGCAACGCGCAGCAAGACACCTGGTCTTCGTGAGGTTTCGCGCGCAATGCGTGTCAGTCGCGCCAGTTCGTGCCAGTTATCCAGCACAATACGCCCCACACCCAGTTCCAGGGCCAGGCGCAACTCCGCCTCTGACTTGTTATTCCCATGAAACGAGATACGCTCCATCGGAAACGCCGCCTGCCGCGCCACCAACAACTCTCCCCCCGATACCACGTCCAGGCCCAGCCCCTGCTCGGCCATCAACCGGGCCAGCAGCGGCGAGAGATAGGCCTTCGCTGCATAGAGGATCTGGACCTGGGAGGCGCGATAGACCTCAGTAAAAGCCTGCCGGTACTCCTGACAGGCATGCACAATCGTGGCACGGTCGAAAATAAAGAGTGGCGTGCCATAGCGCCGCGCCAGGTCGGGCACGTCATGTTTGGCTATATGAAGAACTCCATCAGCAGAGATCGCGGCTGTATCTGGCAGGAGAGGCGCGATCAGTTCACTGGCAGGAGGATGTGGTGACATAGTAACTTGTTCCTTTCCCGTTTGTACTGTATCATATTTTTGCGCACTCGAAAATAATGCTTTATTGAAGAAAGGTCTTATCTATGTTCACCCCCCTTCCCCAGACAAGCGAAGAGTTTGAAGTATTAAGCTGGGCAGAGATCGAGCCCTGGTATGGCGAGTTACTCAATAGCCCTCTTTCACCTGAGACATTACAACCCTGGCTGATGCAGTGGTCGAGTCTGAGCGCGCTTGTTGATGAGGTTATGATGAGATTCGAGATTGCCTGTACCCAGAATACCGCGGACGAAGAGCGAGCACAACGCAAACAGCGGTTTATGGAGGAGGTGAATGCTCCGGTGCAAACACTGGACCAGCAAGTAAAAGAGCTGTTGCTGGCCAGTGGACTAGAGCCAGAGGGCTTTGCGATTCCCCTGCGCAACCTGCGCGCGGAGGCAGCGCTTTACCGTGAAGAGAACCTGCCGCTATTGAATAATGATAAGGCCTTGAGCGACGAATACGTGCAGATCGGCGGGGATCAGATGGTTATGTGGGAGGGAAAGGAGGTAGCACTACCCTCCTTATACACCATCCTCCACGATCCTGATCGCGCGCGCCGCGAACGAGCCTGGCGCGCCATGGCAGAACGCCAGCTTATAGACCAGCAGCGGCTCAATGGGATCTGGAGCAAAAAGATACAGGTGCGGCAGCAGATTGCGCGTAATGCTGGCTATGAGAACTACCGGGACTATCGCTGGCAGCAATTGTTACGTTTTGATTACACTGCGGCTGACTGCCGGGCATTGCACGAGGAGGTTGAACGGGTCATTGTGCCAGCCGCCAGCCGGCTATGTGAGAAGCGTCGTCAACAATTGGGGGTAGCGAGCCTGCGACCATGGGATGTGTGGGTGAATCCACGCACGCGCGAAGCGCCGCGTGCCGTCTCCGATGTAGCTGGATTGTTGCGCCAGTGCGCCACTGCCTTTCATCTCATCGATCCTCAATTGGGGAGCTACTTTGACATTATGCTCCAGGAGGAACTCTTAGATCTGGAGGAACGCCCTCACAAGGCGGATGCCGGCTATAACCTGCCGCTGGAGGTCAGGCGGCGCCCCTTCATTTTTGGACTTGTGAATTCGATTACCGATATCGTACCCCTGATCTTTCACGAAGCGGGGCATGCCTTTCATGTTTTTGAAACTATCCCGCTGCCCTATATCCACCAGCGGAAAGAGGGAGCGGTACCGATAGAGTTTGCGGAGGTCGCTTCGACAAGCATGGAGTTTATTGGGGCCATGCATCTCCAGCAGGCCGGACTGTGTACAAAGCAAGAGGCAGCCCTGCTGCTCATCCAGCACCTGGAGGGCATGCTTACCAACTACTTACCAGCAATTATCATAGGCGATGCCTTCCAGCACTGGGTCTATGACCATCCAGAGCAGGCGCTGGATGCTGAGAAGTGTCAGCAGAAGTGGGTGGAACTCTCGCAGCGCTATCAACCGGATATCGACTGGAGCGGCCTGGAGACCGAACGCCGCAACGGCTGGCAAGGGACAAGCCACTTTTATTGCGATCCTTTCTACTACATCGAGTATGCCTTTGCCGCGCTGGGCGCTTTCCAGATCTGGAACAACTATCTGCGCGACCCAAAGACCGCGCTCCAGCACTATCGCTTCGCGCTCTCCCTGGGGGCCACGAGGACGGTGCCGCAACTCTACGAGGCGGCTGGGGCGAAGTTCGCTTTTGACGAAGGTGTGCTCCAACTTGTGCTGCGACTGGTGAGCCAGACCGTTGAGCAGTTAGAAGAACAAGTAGCGTAATTAGATATCTGGATGTATTTTCGTCTAGAAGACGTAGGGGGGGGGGGGGG
>JALYVR010000225.1 GCA_030853145.1 Chloroflexota bacterium
TCATCACGGAGGGCCATTCTAGGCCTCTGGCGAGGCAAGCCACGCCCGACGGACACGCCGAGCGATCAATCGCGTCCCTACGTGAATACAAGGAGTTGGAGAGGATTGTGCGAGCTTCATTTATCCATATCGCGGATGTCCACCTGGGCTATGAACAGTACGGCGTGCGCGAGCGTTTCAACGATTTCACGCGCGCATTCTGGGAGATCATGGACGAAGCCGTGCAGCGGCGCGTCGATTTCGTGGTCATCGCGGGCGATCTCTTCAATAAGCGCGCCATCGATGCTCGCACGCTGACCCACGCCATCGATGGGCTGAAGAAACTCAAGGAGCATAATATTGCCGTCGTGGCGATTGAAGGCAACCATGATCGCAGCTACTACCGCGATGGGATGTCGTGGCTGCAATTTCTGTGCTACCAAAACTATCTGTCCCTCCTGACGCCCCAGATGCGCGATGGCGCCCCGGTGTTGAGCCACTGGCAACATGACACTATGCTGGGGTCGCATGTGGACCTTGTGGGTGGTCACCTGCGCGTCTACGGTCTGCCCTGGCAGGGGTCGGCGACGCTACGCAGCCTGGAGGGCATGGCTGGCGCGCTGGAGGCCGCACGCGCCGACGAGGACGCGGAGGGCATCGAGTACCGGCTGCTCTTGATGCATACGGGTATCGAAGGCATCGTGCCACGCATCCAGGGCCTACCCACGATGGCGCAGTTCCAGCAGTTGCGGCCCCACATCGATTACCTGGCGCTGGGTCATGTGCATAAGCCATACGAGTTCGAGGGCTGGATATACAATCCCGGCTCGCCTGAGACCTGGAGCGCCGAGGAGTCCGCCTGGGAGGATCGCGGCTACTATCTCGTGGAGATCGATACTACCGCTTCCGAGAGCATCGACCCCCAGAAGCAGGCCCGCTGCCATCGCGCCACCCATCTCAGGAACAATCGTCGCCCCTTCGTGCGCCACGACCTGCGCGTCGAGGATCTAAGCGAGCCGGATGCGCTCTACGAGCGCCTGGAGGACTACTGTCGTCGCGAAGGTCCTCGCCACGCAAACGATGCCCTGCGCCCGGTTGTCCAGGTCCACCTGGTCGGCACCCTGGCCTTTGACGCGGGCGCCCTGGAGCAGGCGCGCATGGAGCAGATCGTCAACACTCACTTCCAGCCGCTACACGCGCGCGTCGACAATAACACCAACGACCAGGACTACATCCCCGACAGCGGCGAGATCGACGGTCGCGACCGCTCAACCTGGCATGAGCTGGAGCGGCGCATCTTCGAGGAACTGCTCGCCAGCCGCGATATCCGCTACCTGCCCCAAAAAGAACTGTGGAGCGTGGTGGCCGCCGACCTGAAACAGAAGGCCCTGCAACGCGAGAACCCGGTGGAGATCGCCCAGTTCCTGCGCGAGAAACGTACGGAATTGTGGGAGAAATAAGCCCTTCCCTGATTTTGGCGATGGAAGGAGCGAAGCTGTCACTACGCGCAAAGTAAGGAAATCTCTTCTTTTTGAGATATATTCATGCGCCATCAACGCGCCAGATAATGACGGTCCTGTCATATGACGTGCTGGCTATGTAGCGCCCATCAGGTGACCAGGAGATGTTCGTCACCGGTGAACTATGCCCTGCTCCTGAGGATAGGGGGAAGAACAGCGTCTGATTCTGTATGCTATCTGCTGAAGGGGTTGTGTGTCTTAAGGTAGTGACATCCCAGATATAAATTTTGCGGCTATATCCGTAGCAGGCTGCAATATAGCGTCCATTGGGTGACCAGGCAAGCGCGAGCACATTGATCGCAGCGTCACGCGGATTTTTTTGCGTATCGCTTGTTGAGAGTGTCAGTAGCGGAGCATTGTGCTGCACATCCCAGACAATCACATTGTTCCAGTGGCCGAAAGCTAGCAGATGCGCCTCTGTGGGCGACCAGGCTAAGGGCGTCTTCCAGGGAGCGACAATGAATTTTTTGGGTGGGGGAAGAGAAATGACCTGCTGAACCTGTCCGGATGTGGCCTGCCAGATGATCACCTGATGCTGATCTGGTGGGAAAGCTTGCGTAAAGTCCTGCCTCACCTGAGCAAGATATGCCGCGAGTAGCGTCCCATCCTGAGACCAGGCGATGGTATGAGCTGTAATGAAATCGGGGACGGAGCCGGAATAACGAAAGATTTTTTGCGCTGTCTGAGCATCATCCCTGCTCCAGAGTTCTACTGTAACCATTCCCGGCTCAGGGATAGCAAATATCGATGCTGCAAAGCGCCCGCTTTCTGGCTGCCATGCCACCGAATCGTAGAATGCAGGTCCTGCAGGTCCCAATACATTATCCATCACGGTGAGATCGTAATACTCTACCTTCTGATCAGGATTGAAAAATGGATCGATCATCCAGATTCCCTCAGAGACGATAATGTTTTGGCCATCTGTAGACTAGCAGAGCTGGTGGTCTCCGGCCAGAAAGTCGAATTTCCATGTATGCTGTGGCGTGTAAATAGAGAGAAAGGTATTGTTTCCCTGTAATAATGTCTTTTCAATATCCCAGAGCATAAGTCTATTATCCATGCCCCCGGTTGCCAGGTAGCGGCCAGTCGGAGCCCACTCTGCGCTATGGGTTGTATCGCCATGCCCATTCAGGCTCAGCATTGGTACCCCTGGGATAATCGTATGCGGACCAGGGGGCGCGATGCGTTTCACAATAGGTGGAGGAGTTGGGGCTTTCTTGGGAGACGTTATCCAATGCAGGAGTGACGCCAGCGTCACTCCACCAGCAAGGGCCTGGCGTCCCAGTTCCTGGTCATCAGCCAGCCAGACCTCCCCCATTCCCCCCTGGCCCAGCCGGCGAAGCAGGCGATAGCGCCCCAGCCGGCGACCTTGCCTCTCTGCTGATCGATCAATATCCATGCAACACCTCTTGCCTGCGCCAGACGAGGATACTTGTCTGCGGATCGTGGTAGCTTACGGCCAACCATGCCCCATCCGACGACCAGGCCATATCGCCAATAGGCGCTGGCAGCCCTGTAAGCGTTTTAATTGGCAGTGTCGTGCGCCCTGTATCCCATATATACACGTTCCCATCAATTCCACCAGCGGCAATGAGCGTATCGGTCGGTGCGGGCGACCATGCAACCGTCATAAGTTGAGGCGCTGGAGGGGTACCTGTCTGAAGGATCAGGTGCGGATTCGGATTAGTAGATTTCCATACCGTCACGTTTTGTGGCGAACTCCCCGAGTCTTTAATTGCCGCGATCATGTTCCCGCCACGCTGCCCTGTGATAATTCCAATCGAGTTGTCGTAACTAGTGCTGTCAAACAAGAGGCGCGATTGCTCCACATTCCACTGTATAGGACGTGTAGTGGTGTTGAAATTTCCCAGAAGCAAGCCTTTGTCTGTGCTGAAAGCCAGGGTCGAGGTGGCCGGCAAAGTCACGACCGCATTGTGCATTAAAATGTCCGATCCAACAAGGACCAGATCTTCATTGATATCTGAAGTAATGGGGAATGTCGCAAGCGGCTTCTTCGTTTGCCCGAACTCCCAGGTGTGGAGAAAGAACTTGAGTGTATCCGATGTTTCGGTCTCAGTTACAGTTATTGTCCCTGTTGAGATAACAGTCACCAGCAAGTTTCCTGGTAGCCAGGTAAGCCCGTGTAAGTCCTCTCCGGGAAGCAGGAAATGGTCATCGTACCCTGGTGCGAAGGCCGATAGATCGGAGGCGTAGACCATGATCTTTGTTGCTGGATGATCGAGCGTGTTTGCATAACTTCCTAGTGTCAGCGCCTTCCCATCGGGTGACCACGCAAGGAGAGGATGAGCAATATTGCTGAATGCCAGCTTTGCTTTGTATGGCGCTGGCGTTGTCTGCTCAGAGAGAATTTGCTGCATATCCCACAAAAAGACCAGGCTATCTTGAGTCCACTCCGCTGATGCCAGCACGTGTTCCTGGGGAGACCACACTAACGGCGAGGCCGTATGCCTGCGGCGTTTTTCTAACCGGTCGCGCTGCAAGGGTCGGGACCAGTTCTTCACCGGGAAGAAGCGTTGGCGCAAAAGGGGCATCTACAAGTGTTTGCTGGAGTTCTGAGACGAACGCCTGGGCTGATGATGGACGTTCTCCCGCAGCCTTAGCAAGGCCACGTAAAAGGACGATTTCTGTTACAGGAGAGAGCGCGGGGTTGAACTGTCTTGGAGCGGGCGGGGCCATGGTCATATGCTGTACCACGGTTGCGTAACTGGTCTCGCCATGAAACGGGAGCCGGCCAGTAAAGAGCTGATAGGCAATGACGGCGAGGCTATAGATATCGCTTGCGGGTTCCGCGTGGCCCTGGGCCTGCTCTGGGGCCATATAATCTGGCGTGCCGAAGCCAACGCCGTGCGTCGTTACCTGTTCACCGCTCTGGACGCTATATGCAAGACCGAAATCTGCCAGGAACAGCCAGCGATCATCGCGCAACAATAGGTTCTCCGGCTTCACATCCCGGTGTACGATTCCATGTTGATGCGCGAAATCAATAGCTTCAGCGGCCTGCGCGAGATAGGTAATGGCTTCGCGCTGAGGTATCATATTGGAGCCAGAGGCCGCAATGCGCTGGGCGAGCGAACCACCTGCGATATAGGGCATGACGATGTAGATGATCTCCTGTCCACCTGATTGTTCCTGTTTCCCATAGTCATGAACAGGCAGGATATGGAGATGATGTAAAGCGGCAATAGACCGGGCCTCGCGCGTAAAGCGCAAGGCTGCCTGCTGATCTTCCCGATCTTGAACGGGTAAGGTCTTGATAGCAACCTGGCGGTGCAGGCTGGGATCTTCAGCCAGCCAGACCTCTCCCATACCGCCGCGCCCGATACGGCGGACCAGGTGATAGCGCCCTAGATTTTTGTCTCGCGGCGTCGTTTCACTCTCATAAGACATATCGCGCAAATTTTCCTTCCACGCTTAGAATACGAGAAAAGCCCCTTATTATCCTACGCTATTTTTCTCGTTATCTTCACATGGTTCGCACTTTTGAGAACGTCTCCTTTCTTTTGTTCCTATGCAATGGTGTGTGCGGGTATTGTAACCCCTTCGCGTCCTTACGTCTTCTTGTACCCCTACACGAAGTCATCAGAGAATGATATTATTCCAGGTAGCGCATAGCCGCGCGCGTCAGCACCTCGACGGCGATGGGCATGGCATCCTCGTCGATGGCGAAGCGTGCGTGATGGTGCGGGTACACGGCATCCTTCTGTTCGTTGCGCGCGCCGACGATGAAGTAGCAGCCGGGGACCGCGTCGAGGAAGTAGCCCATATCGTCGCTGCCGGTAGTCATCACGATTTCGCCGGTATCGACGCTGGCCTCGCCGACGGTGGCGACGGCGGCTTCATGCACTACCTCCGTCATTCCTGCATTGTTGACGCAGGCCAGGCAGCCATCCATGAAATGCACATCGCATTCGCCGCGCAGCGCACTGGCTATGCCGCTGGCCACTTCGCCGATGCGCCGGATCAGCGTCTGGCGGTGCTCCTGGCTGAAGGCGCGCATGGTGCCTTGCAGTTCGACGGTTTCAGGAATGATGTTGAAGGCCGTCCCCGCGTGGATGCTGCCGATGGTGATCACCGCCTCATCGAACGGCGAGGTCTCGCGGCTGATCAGGGGTTGCAGTGCCGTAATGATATGCGCCGCGATCACGATGGGATCGACCGACTTATCGGGCATAGCGGCGTGCCCACCCTTGCCCTTCACGGTCAGCACAAACCTGTCGGCGCTGGCGAAGACGGGACCGCTGCGCGTGCCAACGCGCCCGATAGGATAGCCACTCATGAGGTGCAGCCCGATCACGCCATCCACGCCCTGCATGACCCCCTCGTCGACCATGGGCTTGGCGCCGCCGATGACCTCTTCGGCCGGCTGAAAGATGAACTTGACGTTGCCGTGAAGCTGGTCGCGGCGCTTGCTCAGGATATCGGCGACGGCCAGCCCGATGGAGACGTGTCCATCGTGACCGCAGGCGTGCATCTTGCCATCGACGGTGGAGCGGTACTCGATCTCGTTCTGTTCGTGGATGGGCAGGGCGTCCATATCGGCGCGGATGGCGATGGTCTTCGCATCCGGCTTGCTCTCACTGCCGCGCAGCAGGCCGACCACGCCAGTTTTCGCCACCCCCGTCTGCACCTCTAAGCCCAGAGCGCGCAGGCGTTGCGCTATGATGCCGGAGGTACGCACCTCTTCATACGCCGTTTCGGGATGCTCGTGCAGGTCGCGGCGCATGGCCACCATGCCAGGTACAATTTCATCGATGTCGGACTTCAACACATCAAGTTCAGGCATAGAACCTCCTGCTACTGCTATTTGCCTACGTTAAAGCGAAAATGCGCGATATCGCCATCCTGGATGACATACTCTTTGCCCTCAAGACGCTGCAAGCCCTTCTTGGAGGCGGCCGCGAATGAGCCGCAGGCCATGAAGTCCTCGAAGCGCGTGACCTCGGCACGAATGAAGCCGCGCTCGATATCCGAGTGGACCTTGCCGGCGGCCTCTGGCGCTCTGGACCCCCGCGTCACGGTCCAGGCGCGCACCTCGTCCTCACCCGCCGTCAGAAACGTAATCAGGTTGAGCAGGCGATAGCCGACCTGGATCACGCGGTCCGCGCCCAGCGTGGGGAGGCCGAGCGACTCCAGGTACTCGCCGGCATCCTCTGCCGGCAGTTCAGATAGCTCGGCCTCCAGGCGCGCCGAGACCGCGGCCACCTCGGAACCTTCGGCTTTCGCGCGTGTGGCGACGACGGCGATCCCGCGCAGTTCGCCTTCAAGCTGCGCGCTATCTACCTCCTCGCCCGCCGCGACGCGCTCCAGCAGGTGTGCGGCCGCGCCCAGCACCTCCTCGCTGACATTCAGCACATACATGCGCGGTTTCATGGTCAGCAGGAACAGCTCTTTCAGCACCTCACGGTCCTGCGCCAGTAGCTCAAGCTGGCTGATGGGCTTGAGTTCGTTCAGGGCGTCGCGCAGCAGCCGCAGCACCTCCAGCTCGCGTTGATATTTCTTGTCGCCCGATTTGGCGGCCTTCGTGGTGCGCTCGATGCGTTTCTCGACCGAGGAGAGGTCCGTGATCGCCAGTTCGGCATCCAGGCTCTCCAGGTCGCGCACCGGGTCAACATTGTTGTATGGATGCGGCACGTTCTCATTCTGAAATGTGCGCAGGACGATCGCCAGGGCGTCGGCGTTGCGGATATGGCCCAGGAATTCCGCGCTCAGCCCCTCAGGCTTCTCTTTCTGTCCCTGCTGGCCCATGCCCGCGACATCCACGAACTCGACGGTCGCGTAGGTGACTTTCTTGGGATTAAAAATATCCGCCAGCGGCTGCAAACGCGGATCGGGTACCTGCACCACCGCGAAATTCGCCTGCACGGTGCTGGTTGCGTAGCCGCTCACGGGCGCCCCCGCGCGCGTGAGGGCATTGAAGAGCGACGTTTTGCCGCTCTGCGGTAAACCTATAATGCCGATAGTAAGAGCCATCTATATATCTCATCCCTCTCTTTTTGCTTGACGTTATCTAAGCCATGCCTTACAATATGTGTGGTATTATCG
>JALYVR010000005.1 GCA_030853145.1 Chloroflexota bacterium
GAACCTACCTCTGCGAAAAGCCATCGCCCCTACGCGGACCTGAGGCAGGGCAATCGCATCTAATTTTGGGAACTGGCTCTACAAGCCATGTTATAACAAGCCAATTTTCAAAGCTCTGCTGTATAGATGCTCTCTGCAGGCCGCTTGAAAATTTAGATGCGATTGCCCTGGGACCTGAGGCTTGATGCTTGACAAAGCGCAAGAGAAATTGCTATCATGATAGAGGTTCAAATGGAAGCAGAGCTTCCAACAGGCGCCCGTAGCTCAGTGGATAGAGCAACCGCCTTCTGTGCGCCACGAGGCGTGGAGTGTGAATACGAAGCGTACCTTCACAAGTGCAATTCGAGTCCTGGGTAAGCGGGACTACTTTCTGCTTCCGATGCGTATCCTCCCCGGCAGGTGGATAGGTGTTAAGCGGAAGACAGAAATGAGCAGCTATATGGTCAGCGCAAGCGAATGTCCGTTGAGGCGTCGTGACATGCAGCCAATCTGCACGCTGTGTCGATTGGGTGAGTAGGGTAAGGTGGCTCCAGAAGAACCCACCCAAAGGGCCAACAGGCTTGAAGTCGAGAACTTACTATTCAAAGACAACTACTCACAGGCTGTTCGGAGATGAACAGTATCGGCGTATAGGACAGACCTACGTAGCTGTGTTGACGCACACTTCATGAACGTGGGAACCACTGCTCAATGTATAAAAGTTGTCGGACTGTTGAGCAGGGGGACGGAGCTTCCGTAGTAGTCGGCGCGTGGGAAAGCCACGTACAGGGCGAAGGGAAGCAGTTGTGAATGTAAGGCCCAATAACTACGCGAAAAGTCCCTGAAGGTGTTGGGAATGCAAATCGCCAAAGTTCAGGAAAGCCTTGCGAGGAAAGCACTTTACCAACCGAATACGCATTTTGATGACCTGTTCAGCCTGGTCACCCACCCGCACTGGCTCTGGGTGGCGACAGAGAGCGTGCTCCAGAGCAGCAACGCGCATATTCCCGGCGTAGATGGTATCACGAAAGAGAGCATCACAGGTGATACGCAGGTATACGCACAGGCGTTGGCCGCTGACCTGAAAGCCAGCGTCTATAAGCCGCAAGCAGTCAAGCAGCTACATATGCCAGATATGGATGGCAAGATCCATGCACAAGGCATCCCTACTCTGCGCGATCGGATGGTTCAGGAGGCAGTCAGGATGGTTTTAGAGCCGATCCTGGAAAGCCATTTTCTGGACTGTTCCATCGGACTGCGCCCGGCCAGACACGCTATGGACGCTATTCACCTCAGCGAATCCTTTGCCAGCGACAAAGCGAAGATGTGGTGGATCGTGCGAGGAGATATCAGGGATGGCTGGAGCAATATCCCGCACAGCAAACTCCGGGGTGTCCTCGCGCAGTATATCAAGGACAAAAAGCTCCTGGGCCTACTTGCCAATCTGCTCACGCCAGGCATCGTGGAAAAGGGTAAGCTGTCACTCCCTAACCAGGGGGTGCTGCAAGCGGGCGTACTAGCATCTCTCCTGGTCAACGCCTATCTCCACGAACTGGACAAAATCTGGTGGAGTCGCTACGGTAGTTTGACCGGGGAGCAGCAATCCTCTCGACGCGCGCAAGGCCTGGGCAACGTACAACTGCTTCGCTATGCGGATGACTTTGTGCTCATGACGAATGGGAACAAGGAAGGTGCGTTCGCGCTGCACGCGGAGTTTGCCGAAGTCGTACACGAGTTGGGACTGGAACTGTCGGCAGAAAAAACAGCGGTCACGCATCTCAACGATGGGTTTGACTTTCTGGGCTTTCACCTGCAACGCGTCTACAACCGCACGGCGAACAAAAACATGCTGCTTGTAAAGCCAGCCAGGCGCAGTATCGACGCGTTCAAAGAGGCGGCGCGCGCAATCACGGCCAGGGATAGCAGTGGCGACGATGTACCCAACAAGATTCGAGCGTTGAATGCTTTAACCAGGCGCTGGGCGCATTACTATCGCTTCGCGAATGTGTCCGAAGAGTTTCAAGACCTGGAGCACTTTGTACACATGAGGATGTACTACTGGCTAAAGGCCAAACACTCGAATCTGAGCGCCAGGGAGAGCGTCAAAAAACACGTTGTACAGACCTACCTCACGCAATACACCGGCACAAGGAAGACGTGGGGTCTAGATGGCACGCAACTGCTCCCTATGACCACCATCGAGCGCAAACGCTACGCCATCCACTGGCCGCAAGAGCGAAACCCGTATCTTGAGTATGCGAACGCAACAGGAGCAACGCAGAGACAAGTTGCTGAGGAGACACCTCTACGCGAATTCTGGCCCATCAAAACGTATTCGGACAGGTAATGGCGCGGACCAATACCGCAAGGCATTCACAATAGAGAGCCGTGTGAAGGGAAACTTTCATGCACGGTTCGGAGGGGGAGAAGAACAAACACATGCTGGTTACTCAGCCTCTATGCTGATAGCTAGCAAGTGATACTACCTTCTCTACCCTACAAGCGGTTGGCCGTGGGTTCGAGTCCCTCCGGGCGCGCCACAGCACTCGTCATGGGAGTATGGATGACGATAGATCATTGTCTATACACCCATGATGAAGCTCCATCTCCTTGTTTCCAAGGCTTTCCAAAGACCTGATATTGCTTCCCACTCTTTTGACACAAAAGAACCCGCCGCAAGCTGTTGTGGTTCCAACCCAGGCGGATAGGCGGGTTTTCCCTGGCTTTAGCCATTGCTTGTGGTATTCTTGTCTTATATGATGTATAGTAGCGACCATGGAAAAGACAAAACGACTTGAGTACCAGCGTGATGAACATCGGGTCCATTTGATGGTGTATCCACTCTCTTGATACTCAGGAAGGGATCTAGCTCATGGCGAAGGCCACTACGGATGTCCTCACCGCCTTAGAAAAGCTGACACATACCACGAAAGCCAATCCCGATCCGATCATGCCGTTGCAGGCCATTGGTGAACATATCCCTGCCATGTTCCGTCGAGCAGCCATCAATGCTGCTATGGGGTCTGCTCGTTCCTTTTTTACTCATCTCAACCAGTGGAAGGCACACAAATCCAAAGCGGAAGCCAAGGGCAAAGAATACGGAGACCGTCCCCCTGTTCCTCCGCGCACCTGGAATAAGTCAGCCCCCTTCTACAGTGGACTCTGGAAAGAGCGAACTAATGGCCGTATCTTGCTCAAAGTCTGGACGGGGACCTGTTGGAGTTGGGTGAAGCTGAGAACGTTGGGGCGTGAGGTGCCCACAGGCTTTGAACTGGGTAGCCCCTCCTTGATCCGAAAAGGGGAGCGCTGGTGGCTCCATACCCCTCTTGAAAAAGCATTTAAAGGGCCTGCAAAGATTGTCGAGCAGGTCACAAAGACGCACACCAAGCTGTGCGCAGTCGATCTCAATCTAGGCGATAGTCTGGCCGTGTGTACGATTCAAACTGTCGAAGGTACGATCCTTGCCACCACGTTTCTCACAGGGGGCAACGAGATAGCCGGCTTTAGGAAGAGGCAGCTTGGCATCATTGCACGCAATCGCAGCAAGACCAGAACCATTGCCCAGGGTGAGCAGGATAACACCGCCCTGTGGAAGAGGATCCGATATCGTGATGAAGATCTGGCCCATCAGATCAGCGCTCGCATTGTCACGTTTGCCAAAGAGCATGAGGCGAGCATTCTCGTGTTTGAACACCTGGGGAACCTGAAGCCAGAGAAGGGCACCTATAGCCGGCGCGGCAATAGCAAACGCGCCTTCTGGATGAAAGGGAGCATCTTCCAGTTTTCCAAATATAAAGCCTGGAATGAGGGGATCATCACGAGCCGCGTCAATCCCCGTAACACGAGCCGAGAGTGTGCCCGCTGCCATACACAGGTCGCACGCTATAGGCAGGGACATCCGGCTGAGGGCTACACTCCCGGAGCCCCCCTCGTGTTCTGTTCTCACTGCGGCAGGCGTGGGAATGCCGACAGGAATGCCGCCATCGTGATCGGGCAGCGTCTCATCACCCGTTCTCAAGAAAAGCCTCCCACTCCTCATGACACGCATGAGGAGGATGCGAAAGCATCAGGTGTGATCATCTGCCAGGACGCCAAAGGGGAAGAGGAGCCATCTATCTCTCCAACTCGGCATGCAGATCGTCAGGAGCATGGCACCGCTCACGGGGAAACGCCTTGGATGGAAGAGCGCTCCCCATCTATTCCTACCCAACTACGGTTTTTCAGCGAGTAGTTTCTACGAGACACATACTCAGAAGACCGCGTACAGAGGAGTGGAAGAAGTCGCCGTCCCTTCAGGGCGTGCGGAGTGTCACAGGCTTTCTCATGCCTGCTATCATGCAATCAGACCGTACGTCCGCGTAGAGACTAGCCGTCCAGGGAAAGAGGAGAAAGCGCAGTATGCCAGCAGCCAATTTAGAGTACACAGCTAACCCGTTACGGTGCGCAATTATTGGCTACGGGCTGGCAGGCTCGGTCTTCCATGCGCCTCTGATCGCGGCTACACCCGGAATGACGGTGGCCGCTATCGTCACAAACCACGCGGAACGGCAGGCACAGGCGCGACGCGATTTTCCCAGAGCCACGATTCTACCCGTGCCTGACGACATCTGGGATCATCCCTCTCACTATGACCTCGTGGTGGTCGCGGCGCCTAATCGCACCCACCTGTCGTTGGGGCTGGCAGCCATGGCGGCGGGCCTCCCAGTTGTGATCGATAAACCCATGGCGGCCACCGTGGCGGATGCCGAGCGCCTGATCGCCACGAGCAAGCGCACCGGGAAGCTGCTCTCGGTCTTCCAGAACCGACGCTGGGACAACGACTTTTTGACGGTTCGCCAGATGATCGCTTTAGATATGCTCGGTCAGGTTACGCGCTTCGAATCGCGCTTCGAGCGCTACCGCCCAGTGCCACGCGCCAATGCCTGGCGAGAACTGCCTAACCCGGAAGAGGCCGGGGGCCTGCTCTATGACCTCGGTAGCCACCTGATTGACCAGGCACTGCTGCTCTTTGGCACGCCCGTGCATGTGTACGCGGAGATGGAGACACGTCGACCAGGAGTCCAGGTCGATGACGATACCTTTGTGGCGCTACAGTTCGCCAGCGGAGCGAATGCGCACCTCTGGATGAGCGTGACAGCACGCGTCTCAGGACCACGCCTGCGCCTCAGCGGGCTGCGCGGCACATACGAGAAATGGGGACTGGACCCGCAAGAGGAGATGCTGCGCGCTGGCCTGCGACCGGGAGATCCCACCTGGAGCGTGGAGCCACGCGAACATTGGGGCCATCTCTCCAGCGAGATTGGCGGGCTCCATATCGATGGCGCAGTGGAATCCCTTCCCGGTTCCTATGAGCGTTTCTATACCCTGCTGCGCGATGCGCTCCTGACTAACGGTCCCCCACCTGTCAATCCTGGCGATGTTGTCACAACACTACGCGTCATTGAGGCCGCGCAACAAAGCGTGTCCAATAGCACAGTTGTAGAGCTATAAGCGCTCATCGTTTTTCCTACAATCAGTGCTTTCACTTTTTACAGCTATTAGATAGTTCATTTTCGCGGCGCTTCTCAACTAGTTACATTAAAGAAACAGTGAAAGATTAGAAAAGGCTAAGCCTACTTTGGAATATACTTAGCATTTTTCATTGTTCACTTGTATGTATTGCTGACTTTACGTTAGTGTATAGAAGTGGATTGATGTTGTCCTGAGAGACACAACCAGGGAGTATGATCATCGTATGCGCTACAAAAGAGTAGAGAAGAACGTCGTATGCTAAGTCACGAGGAACAGCAACTTATTCTCACGCCTCTGAGCCAACCCGATCCTCCGGTTACTAGCTATCATAACGCGGTGGTCACGGCCCTTGCTGAGCGTCGTACTGCGTGGGATGCCGCGCTTACAGAACTGCTGGCACGAACCAGAACGCTGACCGATGCCACAACGTTGCTGGTTGAAACGCTACGCACGGGACACAAAGTGCTGGTCGCGGGCAACGGGGGGAGCGCCGCGGAGGCCCAGCATTTCGCTGGAGAGCTGGTGGGGCGCTTCAAGAGGGAACGGGCCGCCTATGCCGTTATGGCCCTCACCACCGATACATCGATCATCACCGCTGTAGCGAACGACTATGGCTTCCAGGATATTTTCGCGCGCCAGGTCCAGGCATTTGGGCGGCCCGCTGACCTGTTCATCGCCTTCAGCACGAGCGGAGAGTCTGAGAACCTGGTACGCGCGGCGGCCCTGGGTCTCCGCCAGGCCATGAAGGTCGTGGCGGTAACCGGCGCGCAACCAAGCAGGCTAGAACGCCTGGCAAACGTGACGATCCGCGTTCCCGCAATCGATACTCCGACTGTGCAGGAGCTGCATATGGCGATTACGCATATCCTCTGCGATATCACCGAAGCGGAACTGGCCGCCTGGGAAGGAGACGCGGGCTGATGAGGCAACGAGCGGTGTTTCTCGACCGGGACGGGACCCTCGTCCACCCTTATCACTATCCATCCAGGCCTGAACACCTGCGCCTCTACGAGGGCATTGGCCCGGAGTTGCGCTCCCTCCAGGAAGCAGGCTTCCGTCTGGTGGTAATCACAAACCAGGCGGGCATAGCTCGCGGCTACTTTACTGAAGCTGACTTACAAGACATGCATACCCATCTCAGGAGAGAACTGGCGCAGCTCAGCGTACAGCTCGCGGGCATCTACTATTGCCCCCATCATCCCGACGGGGTGATCCCGGAGCTGGCGCGGCACTGTGACTGTCGCAAGCCCCAACCCGGCATGCTCCTGCGGGCCGCGCAAGACCTGGACCTGGACCTGCATAGCTCCTGGTTTATCGGCGACATCCTTGATGATGTTGAAGCTGGCAACCGGGCTGGCTGCAACACGATCCTGGTTGATCTGGGCACGGAGCAACCACCCACACAGCAAATTCGTCGCCCCAACTACATCGCGCGCACTACCTGCCAGGCCTTGCGCATCATTAACACTCTTGTGCATAACAATTCCGCAACGGAACTGAGCTACCAACCGCCTGGCTGGCAATCCGCTTCCAGCTTCGTCAAGCCACCATCTGCCGCATCTCCCTAGCCCGGCAGCAACAGCGTAATGAGGAGGAATCAATGACCACGACGGTTGAGCTGGTCAGGCGCTTCCGGCAGCTTCGGGCGCTGGTGATCGGCGACGCCATGCTTGATAGCTATCTCGAAGGCACCGCCACGCGGCTCTGTAGCGAGGGACCTGTGCCGATTGTGCGCAAAACCGCTGAGCGGCGTGTGGCCGGCGGGGCCGCCAATACCACAGCCAACCTGCGCGCACTGGGTGCCGATGTCGTTTTTCTGGGCATCACCGGACACGATATCGCCGGCACGCTGCTTCGCTCGATCTTACGCGAGCAGGGTATCAGCGATGACTGGCTCGTCGAGGATGAGATGGCCGCCACACAGCATAAACTGCGCATCCTGGCAAACGGCCAGTACGTTGTGCGCTTCGACGAGGGCACGCAGCACTATACGCCTGAGACCCGGCAGCAACTGCTCGCGCACCTTGAAGCAGAGTTCCCGCGCTGTGACGTGGTGATTGTCTCTGATTACTGCTACGGCGTCGCTTCAACCGAGGTGATCGAGCGGCTACAGGCCTTACAGGCGGCCCACTCGCGCGTGCTGCTGGTAGACTCCAAAGGGCTACACCACTTTCGTAACGTGGGCGCGACCGTCATCACCCCCAACCATCTGGAGGCCCGGCTACTGGTCGAGTATAGCCAGCCAGCGAGCATGGGAGGCAGTGAAAACGGGCAGCAACTCGCCGAGGTTGAACAGATAGCGCGCCAGTTGCTCACGATGATCAATACACAGCATGTAGCCATCACGATGGCGGAGAACGGCGTATTGCTGCTCGATCGCCAGCATCAGGCGCGGCACCTGCCAGCTCACCCGGTGGCGAAGGCCAACGACGTGGGAGCAGGCGATTCGTTCGTCTCCGCTATGGGTCTGGCTCTGGCAGGTGGAGCAAGCATTGAGGAGGCGGCACAGATTGGCATTGATGCCGCCGGCATCGCTGTCACCAAGCGCTGGACAGCGCTTGTGCAGCACCAGGAACTGCTGCAACGCGTGAGCTTGAGAGAGCATATCGCGCACTCAACGACAGGCGCAGCACCCTATGCCCTTACCCGACTGGCAACACAGCTCAACGCTGAGCGCCTCGCGGGCAAGAAGATCGTCTTTACCAACGGCGTCTTCGATATCCTGCATGCCGGACATGTGCAGTTCCTCCGCCAGGCCAGAGCGCTTGGTGATGTGCTCGTGGTAGGCATCAACAGCGATCGCGGCGCCCGCCTGCTCAAGGGCAGGAACCGCCCGATCAATAGCGAGCAGGATCGCATGGCACTGGTGGCGGCCCTCGACCCGGTTGATTACGTGACACTCTTCGACGAGGATATCCCCGCCGCGCTTATCCGCACGCTGCGGCCGCATATTCACGTCAAAGGCGGCGACTACGTTGACGAGGCGCTGCCGGAGGCCCAGGCGGTAGAAGAGGTCGGCGGACACGTCGTAATCCTGCCGCTGGCCAACCACCTGAGCACCAGCAGCGTCATCGACCGCATCATCGCCACAGCCTTCGATCACGAGATTGGAGTCGAGGGATGATTGACGAACAATGGCGTTCAGCGCGCAACGTGCTGGTGGTGCGACTCGACAACCTGGGAGATGTGCTGGTGACCACACCCGCCATCCACGCGATCAAGGCCTCGCTGCCGGACGCGAAGCTCACCCTGCTGGCCAGCGGTATCGGCGCGCAGGTCGGCCGGCTCAATCCCGATATCGATGATGTGATTGTGTACTCGGCGCCCTGGATGGACCCCTGGCACACGCTACCACACGATAGCCAGCGCGAGCAGCGCATGATCGCCACCTTGCGAGAGCGCGCATTCGATGGCGCGATTATCTTCACCTCGTTCCGCCAGAGCGCCCTGCCGGCAGCCTATCTCTGCTACCTTGCCGATATCCCGTTGCGGGTAGCCGCCTCGCTTGATGGTCCGGGAGCGCTGTTGACCACGCGCCATAAGCACCCGGAGCGCATGCTGCACGAGGTCGAGCGCGGCCTCGATCTTGTCGGGGCCATCGGTCTCACGACAGACGAACTTGATCTTGTGCTCAAGGTACCAAACGAGGCCAGAGTCGAGATCATTGATCTACTACTGAACACGCATATCGAGCGCCGTCATCCGCTGGTCGTGGTTCATCCCGGTTGCAGCATGCCCGCGCGTACTTATCCATGGGAGATGTTTGCTGGGGTGATTGACCTGTTGGTCGAGCGGCTCGATGCCGTGGTCGCGCTGACGGGCGCGCATGACGAGCAGGAGTTGGTGACGCGAGTGCGCGAGCGCGTGCAGCCTCAGCACCAGCGGGCGGTGCTCCCGCTGGCCGGTAGACTATCCTTTCCGCAACTATGCGCGCTGATCGAAGCTGCCGACCTGACAGTGACGAACAACACGGGGCCAATGCATATCGCGGCAGCCGTCAAAACGCCAGTTGTCGCACTGTTCGCCCTGACCAATCCGCCTGAGCAATGGGGGCCGTGGCGCGTGCCTCACCGGCAACTCTATCACGATGTGCCATGCCGGATCTGCTACAGCCGCGTCTGCCCCTATGGGCATGAATGCCTGCGCCTGGTCACCCCAGCCATGGTCGTCGCCGCCGCCAGAGAATTGCTCATGGATGTGAATACGCTTGAAGCAGGCGGCACGTGTTTATATGGGGAGTCAACCTCACTGATAGCCCATTGGGAGGGAGTCAATCGATGAACGCCTGGCTGGCGGCGCGTAACATCCTGGCAGTGCGCCTGGATAATATCGGGGACATCATTATGCTTGGACCGGCCCTGCGCGCGGTCAAAGAAACAGCACCCCAGGCACGCGTTACCCTGCTGGCAAGTCCTGCGGGCACCAGTGCCGCACCGCTGCTGCCCTGGATCGACGAGGTGATCTCCTGGCGTCCCATCTGGCAGGATGTGGGCGGGCGCATGCCCTATGAGCCCGCGCGCGAACGCGAACTGATCGCGCTGTTGGCAAAGCGACACTTCGACGCGGCGCTCATCTTTACCTCGTTCAGCCAGACGCCACACACGCCTGGCTACGTTTGCTACCTGGCAGGCATCCCACTGCGCGCAGGCGAATCGCGCGAGTTCGGCGGCAGCACCCTGACCACCGAACTGAAGGCCGCGCCAGACGAACTGCACCAGGTCGAGCGCAACCTGCGCCTCGTTGAGCACCTGGGATTTGTTGCCAGAGATCGCCGCCTGATTGTTGCGCTCTCCGAGGAAGCGCGGCGGACCTCGCACGCCCTGCTCACGCGCGTCGGGCTGGACCCGGATGCGCCCTTTATCCTGCTCCATCCCGGAGCCAGCGCGCAGGCGCGTCGCTATCCGGCAGAGCGCTATGGGGCAGTGGCGCATTTGCTCGATCAGCGCGGCTGGCAGGTGCTGGTGACCGGAAGCGAACGTGAGTCGGCGCTCATCGAGACAGTGACGAAACAGGCTCCAGGCGCGCGCACTCTTGCTGGAGGGACAACGCTGCTGGAGTATGCCGCCTTAATCGAGCGGGCAGCCCTGGTGATCTGTAACGATACGCTGCCCATGCATCTGGCCGATGCCGTCGAGACCCCGTTGGTCGTGCTGTTCTCTGGCACCGACTACGAGGAACAATGGCGGCCACGCCGGACACCGGCCAGGCTTCTGCGCCGTCCCACCCCCTGCCATCCCTGCTACCTTTTTGAATGTCCTATCGGGCAACCCTGCCTGGCAATCCCGCCACAGGAGGTCGTTGAGGTCGCGGAACAGCTTCTGGAGGCCAACAGCGAGGTCGGTATGCTAGACCAGTTGAGCACATCGGGAGACAGCCGATGATGAACTGGGCCAATCTGCCAACGCTGAAACTGGAGGCGCCGCCGCGACGGATCGCCATTCTGCGCGCCCTGCAACTCGGTGATATGTTGCAAAGCGTGCCGGCGCTACGAGCCATACGCGCCCGCTTCCCGCACGCCGAGATCACCCTCATCGGCCTACCGTGGGCCTCGTCGTTCGCGCATCGCTTCCAGCGTTATATCGATCGCTTCGTCGAATTCGCTGGCTATCCAGGCATCGCCGAGGTTGAGGTCGATCCACAGAGCACAGCACACTTCATTGAGGAACAACAGGCACACGGCTATGATCTTGTTGTACAGATGCACGGTAGTGGCAAGACCAGCAACACGCTCGCGCTAGCTCTAAGGGGAAAGGTAACCGTTGGCTATTATGATCGCGCCGCTCCGGCACACGAACTCACGCTCGCGATACCTTACCCTGACAACTGGCCGGAGGTGTTGCGCAACCTGGGTCTCGCTAGGCTGCTTGGCTGCACCAACCTGGAGACCAGGCTCGAATTTCCGCTCTTCAACGAGGACCTGGTTGAGGCTGCCACACTTCTGAGCGCGTTGCCCAGGGCGGATCGGCCTTGGATAGGATTGCATGCAGGCGCGCGCCCTCCAGCTCGCCGCTGGCCGCTTGAGCGCTTCGCGCGCGTCGGCAATGAACTGATGCAGCGCTTCGGAGCGCAGATCATCCTGACGGGGGGACCGGGTGAAGAGATCATGGCCCAGATCGTGGAGGAGCAACTGTCCGAGCCCGCGCTCAACCTTGCCGGGCAGACAGCGCTTGGCACGCTTGCTGGGGTGATCAGCAAGCTCGACCTCTTCATCAGCAACGATACGGGGCCGGCCCACATCGCCAACGCGGTGGATACATTCAGCATCACGATCTTTGGTCCTGCCGACTACAGACGCTGGGCGCCACTTGACCAGGCGCGCCATCCCATCGTCCGGCAGCCCGTTGAGTGCAGTCCCTGCGGTTTCTGGGACTGTCCTATCGACCACCGCTGCCTGCGCCGCATTAGCACGAAGATGGTCAGCGAAGTCGCCACCAGGTACCTGCAAGAGGTACCACTACGAGGCAGGTAAGGGAGTTAGCACATGCAGCGCTTAAAAATTTTGATCTGGCATATTCACGGCAGCTACCTCAATACGCTGGGTCGCATCGATCACGATTGGTATCTCCCTACCAGGCCGGGACGCCCCGAAGGCTACGGTGGGCGCGGTCCTACCTTTGACCTGCCCGACTATGTCCGCGAAGTGCCGGCCGAGCAGGTGCGCGACCTCAAACTCGATCTCATCATCTACCAGACCCCGAAAAACTACTTCGAGGACCAGTTCGAGATCTTGAGTCCTGAACAGCAAAGATTGCCCAGGATCTACCTGGAGCATAACACGCCAAAGCCCCACGCCAGCGATACGCGCCATCCCATTGATGATCCCAATGTGCTCCTTGTGCATGTCACTCACTATAACCGCCTGATGTGGGACAACGGGCAGACACCAACCAGGGTGATCGAGCATAGCGTCGCCATTGACCCGGCAGCCGAGTATCGCGGCGACCTCGACAAAGGCATCACCGTCATCAACGGTCTCCAGAAGCGGCCGCGCATCGCCGGGTACGATATCTTCTTGCAGGCGCGAGAGCAGGTGGCGCTTGATGCGGTAGGGATGGAGACCGAGGCACTGGGCGGGCTGGGCGATGTACCGTATCGCGACCTGCACCGCCTCATGGCGAATTATCGCTTCCTATTTAGCCCGATTCGCTATACCAGTCTCCCGCTCGCCGTGATCGAGGCTATGACTATCGGCATGCCGGTCGTGGCCCTGGCAACAACCGAACTGCCAACAGTGATCGAGAACGGCGAAAGCGGCTATCTCTCCTGCAACATTGACGAACTGATGAGCCATATGCAATTCCTGCTGACCAATCGCGGCGAGGCGCGCCGCCTGGGCCAAAACGCGCGTGCAGTCGCCCGCGAGCGCTTTGGCCTCGACCGCTTCACGCGCGACTGGAACGAGGCATTCGCGCTCGTCACGCAACAATAACGCATTTTTATAGGCTACTGAGAGGATAAAGTCCATGGAGCGACACACACGGATTGCGTTTTTAAGCGAACATGCCAGCCCTACTGCCCTGCTTGGGAGCGCTGACGCCGGCGGTCAAAACGTCTACATTGACGAGGTGAGCCGCAACCTGGCACGGCGCGGCTATGCTGTCGATGTTTTTACCCGTCGCGAAGACCCCAACGCGTCCGAAGTCATCGATTGGGCGCCAGGAGTGCGCGTGGTCAACCTGCCGGCCGGGCTGCCACAACGTTTCTCAAAGGATGACCTCTGGCCCTTTATGCCGGAATTCCGCGACTCCTTCCTCACGTTTATGGAGCGCGAAGAGACGCACTACGATCTGCTTCATGGGAACTTCTGGCTCTCTGGCTGGGTGGTGACCGAACTGCGGCGCCGGCTAGCTATCCCCGCTGTCCAGATCTTCCACGCGATGGGAAAAACCAAGCGCCGTCATCAGGGCAAGGCCGATACCAGTCCCGGCGATCGCGTAGCCACTGAGCTGGGCGTGATCCGTGAGGTTGATACGCTGATCGCGCAGTGTCCAAACGAGTGGGACGAGCTGGTCAACGACTACGGCGCCGATCCCGACAGGGTAGTGATTATTCCCTCAGCAGTCAACATCGAGACGTATTGCCCGGTGGAGCGCGCGGAGGCCAGGCGTTGCATCGGGCTGGAACCCGATGGGAAGATAATCGTGTATGTCGGGCGTATGCTGCCGCGCAAAGATATTCGTAACATCGTACGCGCTCTGGCCCTGCTGGTACGCCGCTACCAGGAAGAGAGCGACCAGCAGGCGTCCCCGGTAATGCTGCTGATTGTGGGCGGCGAGACGGCCACACCCGATCCCGTGGCCACGCCTGAGGTCGGCGAGTTGCAGCGCCTGGCCAGCGAACTTGGTGTACTGGATCACATACGCTTCGTGGGCAAGCGGCAACCGGAGGTATTACGCTACTACTATAGCGCCGGTGACATAGCCGTCACCACCCCCTGGTACGAGCCGTTTGGGCTGACCCCGTTGGAGGCTATGGCTTGCGGCCGCCCCGTCATCGGCTCAACCGTCGGCGGCCTGACCTATACTATCGAGGATGGTGTGACAGGCTTTCTTGTGCCACCGCGCGACCCTGAGGCCCTTGCCGCCTGCCTGCACGGGGTCTTCAGCCAGCCAGAACGCGGTATGGCCATGGAACGCGCCGCGCGTATGCGAGTAGAGAGCGAGTTCACCTGGCCAATTGTCGCCATGCACACCGCCGCGCTGTATGAGCAATTGCTTGCGAAGCATGAACGTGAAACATGGCCGGTCGAAGCCTTGTTAGGCTCACTGCCTCACGTTCCAGGCAATCAGTCACTAGGAGGAGGCGATTTTGGCATTAGTTGAGGTCCTCATTCCAACATACAGGCGGAAAACAGGCCTGGCCATCGTGCTGACCAGCCTGCTGGGGCAGACCTTCACCGATTTCGACGTGATTATCTCAAGCCAGAGCGAGAGCGATGATAGCTCTCTCGGCAGCATTGAGATTCAGACGCTTGTGCGCGCTTTAGAGTGGCATGGTCACAAGGTCGTCCTGCACCAGCACCTGCCGCGCCGGGGTATGGCGGAGCAGCGACACTTCTTGTTACAAGAGAGCCACGCGCCCTATGTCCACTTTCTCGACGATGATGTGCTGCTCGACCCGCCTGTGATGGAACGCATGTTGCGCGTCATCCAGAGCGAACAATGCGGCTTTGTGGGCTGCCCCGCCACCGGCCTCGGCTACCTCAATGATGTGCGGCCTCAGCAGCACATCATTGAGGTGTGGCAGGGACCAGTACACCCGGAGCCATTTGAGACGGATACGCTTCCCTGGGACCGCCACAAGGTCAATAACGCGGCCAACCCACTCCACCTGGAGCAGCGCCTGGTAAAGGATGAGCAAATTGTGCGTTACAAGGTGGCCTGGGTCGGCGGCGCCAACGTCTTGTACGACCGGGCCAGGCTGCTCGACGTTGGCGGCTTCTCCTGGTGGCAACGCCTGCCGCCCGAACACGCAGGGGAAGAGGTGGTCGCGCAATTCCTGCTGCTTCGCAAGTACGGCGGCTGTGGCATCCTGCCCAGCGGCACCTATCACCTCGGTCTACCAACCAACATAGAGGATCGCCGGCGCAACGCCACCGAGTTATTCGCACAATTGGTAGAGGAATTCAACGTCCACGCGCCTGAAATGGCCGCCGGGCAACAGAGCCGCGTCTCTACGAGCAAATCGAAAATTTGAAGAATGAAGTTGAAAGATAAAGGATTGCAATATGCTAAATAACACCTTGAAGGACAAAGTAGTGTTGATCACAGGCGCGGGAAGCGGTCTGGGAGAGGCCACGGCTCATGCCTTCGCCGGCACGGGGTGCGCGGTCACTTGCCTCGATATCAACGAGCAGGCAGCCGCACGCGTCAGTGAGGCGCTGAAGAAGCAGGATGTCGCTAGCGTGGCGCTCCAGTGCGACGTGAGCAGTGCCGAGGCCGTCTTCCAGGCTGTGAAGGCCGTCGGAGAGCAGTTGGGGCGTCTGGATATCGTCGTCAACTGCGCGGCCATCGATCACACGCTCTCGGTCGAGGAGATGAGTATCGAGCAGTGGGACCAGGTGATCAACGTTAACCTGCGCGGCCCGTTCTTGCTGGCGAAGGCCGCGCTCCCACTGATGCGCGCGCAGCACTCAGGACACATCATCAACATCGCCTCGACCGCCGCCACGCGCGCCTGGGCCAACGCTTCGGCCTACCATGCCTCGAAGTGGGGCCTGGTCGGCTTCAGTCGCGGCCTCGGCGTCGAGGGCCGGCCCGACGGTATCCGCGTCACCACGATTATCCCCGGTGGCATGCGCACGCACTTCTTTGATCGCTTCGTCGATCAGGGTATACCCATGCCTCAACAGGAGAACCTGCAAGATCCCGCCAACGTGGCCCAGGTCATCGTGTTCGCCACCCAGGTTCCGCCAGAGTCGGCACTTCAGGAGGTGATCGTTACCCCGATGACCGAGACAAGCTGGCCCTGATAGGCTACGGCTCTTTGCGCAGTTTCCAGATGTTCTCCATCGGCCAGTGCCTGGCCCACTCTGTCTCGGCAGCGTTGCGGTAGGTGCTGGTAACACCGGTGGGGGGCTGCGTCTCTATCAGGTCCTCAACCGCGAAGCTCGTGCGCCGGAAGAGCCGTATCCACTCACCATAGGGCAACTGAAAATCTACCTCGTCCTCCCATTCCAGGCGGTGCATGCCAAAGTAGTCGTTGATGAGCGCGCGCTCGAGCTGGTCCGTCGCCATATTTTGACATATAATGGCGATAGGCGTTGCGGTCATGAAGGCGAACAGCCCACCAGAACGCAGGAGACGCGCGGCTTCAGGAACGGTCCGCAAGGGGTCACAGAACGTCATGGCACCCCAATCACAGAAGACGATATCGAAGCTGCCGTCAGGCAGCGGCACATCTTCGGCGCTGGCTTCGATGAGTGGAAAGTCCATGCCGGCCTCTTGCAGCAGGCGGCGAGCATGATGAAGCTGGCGCGCCGAGACATCAAGGCCAACAGGCCGCGCGCCTCGCTCGGCCAGGGCCAGGGACCAGCGGGCGGCTCCGCAGCCAAACTCCAGCACATCTTTTCCTGCGACCTCGCCAAGAACGTGCAGCTCTGCCTCCGGGATACGCCAGACACCCCAGGCCATGGCGTTCTCCCCTGAGAGCACGCTGTCATGTCGCTGCTCATACGCGTCGCTGCTGGCTTCCCACATGGCCCGATTCTTCTGCGCATGCGTTGAGAGGGGAGAGAGTTGTACGCTCTGATCGTTGTCTGGATTCATAGTTAGTTCTTCCTATTCTTTTCTGCTCGTTTGCCAGGATGATCCAGGATACCAATAACCTCCCCTGGATAGAGCGGATCATCTTCGATGAGCATGCCGACTCGTTACATCAAAACTACTGATTGCCACACATCTGGATGGCCATCAAGAATTCTGTGGGCTTCCTGTGCCTCATCCAGCGAGAAGGGTCGCAAGAGAAGCCTTGCAGTTTCCAGGTTCATCTATCGTCTCCTTTGGCCTTCTCATAGGCGGCCAGAGCTTCCTTAGATCGGCCAGGTTTAATGTGACTCATAGCGCAAGAGCAATACTTATCATAAGGGGCAAAAACAGTCTTCAAGCATTTTTGACGAGGTGTGTCACTTCTCCTTCAGGTAATGTCTCATTATAGGTGCGATCAGGGTTGATCTGTTGCAGCATCGCAGCCTGCTCAGTGGCAACGAGCGCTTCACGGGGCTGGATGGTCTGCCACACGCGATAGGCCGCGCCAGGCTCCTGGTGGCGATAGATAAAACGGCATTCCACTCCCGCCTCCTGGGCCTGGTGGTTCGCTCTGCCCAGATCGATTCTGGCGCGGTCGTCATGCAGGTGAGGTTCAACCAGCCTGAACATTTCTGGCTTTCGCGCAGATGTTTGCCCGCCCAGGTACAGGAATACAACGCGTTGCTTGCTGGGATTGTGAAGCGCCGCGTGCATTACAGCTTCATTATGCCCATCTTGAGATGTCAGGACCGCCAGAACCGCATCAGAAAAATCTCTCTCAACGCCGGTTACCAGAACCGGCACGCGTCCCCTGCGCTTGCGAATAGTGGCATTCGTATATGCTATGCCCATCCCGACGAGGGCCACCGATCCGCCAAAGGCGGTTGCCAGAGGTTTTGCGACCAGGTTAGTGGACCATGCTGTGAGCACGAGAACGGTAGTGATGATGCCCAGCCAGAAATTGAGCGTCGATCTCGTCCAGCGCCCCTCAGCTTCCGGGGCCTCAGATGAGGCTGTCTGTTGCTTTACCCTCTCTACCTGAGCCATCTGCCCATCTCCGCCTTCGGGAGCCGTATCTTGGGCCTGCGTCTCATGACCTGACGCTGGTTGCTCTCCCTGCGCATTCGGTTGCTCATTGAGATTGGTGGGATGCTCGCCCTGGGCGGCTTCACGTCGCCGGACTTTGCGCTCGCGGTAGCGTACAATATCCATGCTCAGACAGGTCAATGTAAAGGCTCCCAGCAGGCCAAAGGCATACATATCGCCCAGCGTGTTGATATCTCCATGCACGAGCAACAGCACGATGATCGGGATAAGCGTTGAGAGCGCAATCGAGTAGTGAGGCGTTCCCCGGAGTGCGTTGCGCTTCAAGATAAACTGGGGGAAGAACTCCATACGCGAGAGCGCCATGAATACATGGTAGGACCCGATAATAGCCGTATTGCTGGCGAAGACTAATAGCGCGCTGGCGCTTATAGCAACCTCCGTCTGTAACAGAAGCCCTCCCCCATATCCACCAAGCAGCGAGATGAGCTGGGATGAAAGCACAGAATTGACCGCGGCCTTAGGGAGCAGCAGCGTGGACAGGATCGTCAACAGAGGGCTGGTCAGGCCAACCGTCAAAATGACCAGGAAGAGGGCCAGCTTGCCTACAGTGCGCCGGGGTAGTTTCATGTCAGGCGAGAGCTGCGAGATGCTCTCCAAACCCGAAAACGCCAGGAACGATCCCGCAAAGCCCGTGAGCAGAAGAACAGGAGTGACAGCCCGGCCAGAAAACATCTGTGGAAACAGGCCCAGGAACGTCGACAGCGACATATGCGCAAAGACAGTGACCAGGATGGCAATATCGCTGATAAACGCGATGACCGCCCCGATGAGGCTAACTTTAGCGCTTTCACTGACGCCTACCCAGTTGAGGATGCCCAGCAGGACAAGGATAACCAGGGTGATCCACAGGGTAATACTCTGGCCGAGAAAATGTGTTTGGGGGCCAATCGCGGGAAGGACGACGCTCAAGTAGAGCATTCCTGAGAGGCAACTGATGGCCGCCGTGAGAAAATAGTCAACCAGAATAAACATCCCGCCCAGGGCGCCAAACCAGCGATTGAGCGCTCTCGCCGCCACGGTAACGACGCCGCCGCCCTGTGGGAAACGATAGGTGACCTCGACATATTTGAAGGTGAGCAAAATAAAGACGATCATCGTTAACAGGACAAAGAAGCCCGCCAGTCTCCCCACGGTTCCATAGAGAATGCCCGGAACATAGTAAATAGAGGTGCCAATATCCGCGAAGACGACTGCCCAGCAGAGAAATGGTCCAAGTCGCTGACTCGTCTGTTCTTCATTCTCTTGCGTCTTGCTCGCCGGCTCCGGCGCCTGCATCCGGTTCTGCATAATGGTCTATCCCCCTCTTCTCGGTACACTCTTGCAACAAGGCGCACCCGACGCGGAGAAACTCTTTCTCCCCTATCTCATGTAGCACGTATGAGGAGCCACGCAGGTTCTAGCCCGTGTCTCATGCCATGTATGGCTCTACTATAGAGCGATACTAGACATCCCTAATTGCAAAAACGTTGTTCATCTTTTATAGTGATAAATAGGTCCCATACCCTCAAACCAAGAGGTCATCTCACCTTGTTCACGCCAGACTATAGGAAGGGAAACAATGATCTACAAAACAGCTATCTCTGCGGGCGGTATCATCCTGCGTGAAATCGACGGTCAACTCAAAATCGCTCTGGCTCAGCATGCAGGCACGCCTGCAACCTGGCTCCTGCCCAAAGGGCATGTTGAGGCCGGTGAAACGCTCGAACAAACAGCCCTGCGCGAAATCTATGAAGAGACTGGCCTCAGCAACGTCCAACTCATTGCCTATCTTGGCACCATCCCTCGTGAATCCACGAAACCCAATGGTGGCATCATCCATAAAACCATCCACTTCTATCTCGCGTATGCCCTCCGCTCCTTGCAGGAAACGGCTCCTACCGACCACTCGTTCGCTAATGTGAGCTGGTTCGCGCCCAACCAGGCCCTCGATCTGCTTCCTTATGAAGAGGAGAAAGCATTTCTCAAAGAGCATTTAGGAATATTATTCCAGATTAAATAACGGCAAACAAAAAGAGCTAGCATTATAATGCTAGCTCTTTCTTAGTACTGACAATGCGTTTTGATTCTTACCTCAATTTTACTGAGAGACACACGAGCGACACGCTCACCCCTGGCCGACCTGCGCCGGCGCTCCAGGAGGCTGTTGAGAAGCCCGGCCCACTCCTCAGAGTGGCATCCACCTCTTCTGTGCTCTCGCCCTCACGGCTCCCACTCACACCACGGTGAGTGAGACAAGCCGTTCGATCATTAGGGCCGCTCAGCTTCACCTGTTACCAGGCGTCCACCTGCGGTCTATCAACCAGGTCGTCTTCCTGGGATCTTGACTGTCCCGAAGAACAGTGGGAAGACTCATCTTGGGTGCGGCTTCACGCTTAGATGCTTTCAGCGTTTCTCCGTTCTCGACATAGCTACCCAGCCATGGCCCGGGCAGGCCAACTGACTCACCAGCGGTCGAGCCATCTCGGTCCTCTCGTACTGGAGATGACGCCCCTCAATCTTCCACCGCCCACGACGGATAGAGACCGAACTGTCTCACGACGTTCTGAACCCAGCTCGCGTGACGCTTTCATGGGCGAACAGCCCAACCCTTGGGACCTACTCCAGCCCCAGGATGCGCCGAGCCGACATCGAGGTGCCAAACCCTGCCGTCGATGTGAACTCTTGGGCAGGATCAGCCTGTTATCCCCGGGGTAGCTTTTGTCCGTTGAGCCACACTCCTTCCACTCGGGAATGTGGGATCACTAAGCCCGACTTTCGTCCCTGCTCGGCCTGTCCGCCTCGCAGTCAAGCTCCCTTCTGCCTTTGCACTCTTCCGGGTGATGTCCATCCACCCTGAGGGAACCTTGGGGCGCCTCCGTTACTCTTTGGGAGGCGACCGCCCCAGTCAAACTACCCGCCTGGCCCTGTCTGCTCTCCGGATCACGGATGAGCATGAGAGATAACACCATCACAGAGTGGTATTTCACCATTGCCTCCCCCACCCCCACAAGGATGGGTTCACTGGCTCCCACCTATCCTACGCAATGATCGCCTCATCTCCAGGCCACGTTGTAGTAAAGCTCCACGGGGTCTTTTTGTCCTGTCGTGGGTAACCCGCATCTTCACGGGTACTGCAATTTCGCCGAGTCCCCTGTTGAGACAGTGCTCAAGTCGTTACTCCTTTCGTGCGGGTCGGAACTTACCCGACAAGGAATTTCGCTACCTTAGGACCGTTATAGTTACGGCCGCCGTTCACCGGGGCTTCGCCCTCCCGCTACGATCACGAGAGAGATTCACCTTCCGGCACTGGGCAGGAGTCAGCCCCTATACGTCGGCTTTCGCCTTCGCAGAGACCTGTGTTTTTGGTAAACAGTCGCTTGAGCCGATTTTCTGCGGCCCCCTCACTCATCACCCGAAGGTGACAACTTACTAGGGCACCCCTTCTTCCAAAGGTACGGGGTCAATTTGCCGAGTTCCTTAACAGAGGGTCGCTCGTCCACCTGAAGAGAATTCCTCTCTGCCTACCAGTGTCGGTTTGCGGTACGGGCAGAGCGCTGTCTGGCTAGAGGCTTTTCTGGGCGGCCTGGGGGCCAGTGACTTCCGCCCGCTTGCGCGGACTCGTGCCCCCGGTCAACGATCCGAAATCGGGGTTTTCCTCGATCTCCGCCTTCCGGTGGGCAGCCCATCCTGTCCATTCGATGGGTTCACCTTCCCTACCGCGTCCCCTCCTCGCTCATCACGACACGCTCTGGTGCAGGAGTATCCAACCTGCTTTCCATCGCCTACGACTCTAACGTCCTCGGCTTAGGGCCCGACTCACCCTGGGTCGATTGACGGTGCCCAGGAACCCTCAGGCATTCGGTGGTGATGGTTGACACATCACTGACGCTACTCATTCCGGCATTCGCACTTCTCTTGGCTCCACCAGTCCTTCCGGTCTGGCTTCCCAGCTCTCAAGAACGCTCCCCTACCATCGAGTTCACCTCTGCCGCTCCTGTGCAAGCACGGGAAGGGCGTGGACTCGATCCAGAGCTTCGGTGGGATGCTTGAGCCTCGATACGTTCTCGGCGCCACCTCACTCGACCAGTGAGCTATTACGCACTCTTTCAATGATGGCTGCTTCTAAGCCAACATCCTGGCTGTTTGGGCGCGATGACTACCTTTTCCACTGAGCATCCACTTGGAGACCTTAGCTGCTGGTCTGGGCTGTTTCCCTTTTGACGACGAAGCTTAGCCCCCGCCGTCTCACTGGCACGCGCTCACTCATGGCATTCGCAGTTTGGTTGGGATTGGTAACCAGCACTTGGCCCCGCGCCCATCCAGCGCTCTACCTCCATGACTGCTGCTGTACCGCTGCACCTCAATGCATTTCGGGGAGAACCAGCTATCTCCGCGTTCGATTAGCATTTCACCCCTATCCACAGGTCATCCCCCAGTTTTGCAACACTGGTGAGTGCGGGCCTCGACGGACTTTCACATCCGCTTCACCCTGCCCATGGATAGCTCACGCGGTTTCGGGTCTCATCGTCGCCACTCTCTCGCCCGCTTCAGACTCGGTTTCCCTGTGGCTCCCCTCCTTTACCGGAGGTTAACCTCAACGCGACGACGATGTACTCGCCGGATCATTCTACAAAAGGCACGCCATCAGTCCTTAGTGTCGTGCTGACACAGTGACCTCTGACTGCTGGTGAGTACGTGGTTTCAGGGTCTCTTTCATCCCCCTCTCGGGGTGCTTTTCACCTTTCCCTCACGGTACTTGTTCACTATCGGTCGCTGAAGGTAATAAGCCTTGGAGGGTGGTCCCCCCTGCTTCCCACAGGATTGCACGTGTCCCGTGGTACTCAGGATCCCAACCAGAATGTCTCGCCTGCCTCTACGGGACTCTCACCCGCTGCGGTGGTACGTTCCAGTACCTTCGAGTTCAGCTCCTCATTCCTTCTGTCGGTCCTACAACCCCGCCCGCTCTCTTGCGAGAGCGGATGGTTTGGGCTTCTTCCCGGTTCGCTCGCCACTACTACGGGACTCTCGGTTGATTTCTTTTCGTCAGGCTACTGAGATGTTTCAGTTCACCTGCTGCCCTTCGTGCGGCCTATGGATTCAGCCGCCGATGTCCAGACATCACTCTGGACGGGTTGCCCCATTCGGATTCTCAGGGCTCCTCGCTCGCATGCAGCTCCCCCTGAACGTTTCGCCGGTCTCCGCGTCCTTCTTCGGCCTTCAGCGCCTAGGCATCCACCTCGTACTCTGTCTTGCTTGTTCG
>JALYVR010000226.1 GCA_030853145.1 Chloroflexota bacterium
ACGCTTGAGAGCGCAGAATTGCAATCGAAGGGCGCGATGAATCGCGTCCGCATAGACGAGGAGATAAAGAAACATGGCCGTAGAAAAGGCAATGGCGTCCTCCAGCCTGGTAGAGGTTGTGGACCGCATACTTGACAAAGGCGTTGTGGTTGACGCGTGGGTACGTATTTCGCTGGTGGGGATCGAGCTGCTGGCCGTTGAAGCCAGAGTGGTCATCGCATCGGTGGAGACCTACCTCAAATACGCCGAAGCCATCGGACTGACTGCCTCAGCCGCCGCCGCATAACGGTTGCGCGAGTGTCCTGAAGGCATGCTTTCCAGGCGGAAAGCCTCTCCGGCGTGCAAGGCCAATGGTACCGCCGGAGGACAGGCAAGTGCTGACTTGTTCGATCTGGAGCGCATGCCTTCAGACACACAGAGAGCGTCCTCGTGAAAAGGCTATGGAGGGAAATTCTTCTCCAAAGCCCTTCTCATAGATTAACTGGAGCGAAAAGGTTAGTCAGGAGGGATTGTACACGAAGGATATTGTAAAACGTCGAGTGAATCGAAACGAGGAAAAAATGTCCGTTAGCGAAGAACTAAAATCCTTAGCTGAGCGTATCGAAGCTTCCTATGAACCACGGCGAGAGGCAGTTGCTGATAGCGCCAAGGAGACCCATGAGATGCTAGGAAATTTCGAGCGGGAACATGAAGAGATGACGCGCGACCTGCACCAGGAGCTGGCCACATTCAGGCAGGAACACGAAGAGATGACGCGCGATCTCAAGCAATCCCTGGCCACCTTTCAACAGGAAAGAAAGCGGGAGTTTGCTACTCTGATTGGGGAAATAAAAGGCGAGATCACGGCGATTGAAAAAGACACAGCCGGGACGCTTGCCGAGTTCAGCGCCGACCACCGGCAGGCCCATAGCAATTGGGAGCACCTGACCCAGGTGATGGCTACTAAAAGAGCAGGGAAACAGGCTCCTGTCTTCAAAGCAAAGACGAACGTTTCAACATTCGGTGTAAGCAGGTAACATCCTGCTGTACCCACGTTTTGAAAGGCAGTGCGGCATGCCTCCCACTGCTTCAGTTGTAGGAGGCATGTCGCAACAACCATGAATACAAATACCCTCATAAAGCCGAATACACTCGTGAAGAGCGTCGCTGTCAGACCGTCCGCAGCATTTATAGAGACGCCGGCGGTCAAAAAAATTATTGATCGCGCCCTGTCATACCTTGAGGCCGGTTTCCCGGTACACCTTACCGGCCCGACCGGGACGGGGAAAAGTACGCTGGCTATGCACCTGGCCTATAAGCTGGATCAACCAATGATGCTGATGTTTGGCGATGAAGAGTTCAGCACATCGGACCTGGTCGGCGATACCATGGGCTATCGCAAGAAGAAGCTGATTGATAATTTTATTCACTCTGTGTTAAAGACGGAAGAAAACTTCTCGCAGCGCTGGGTAGACAATCGTTTAACGACTGCCTGTAAAGAAGGCTACACCTTAATCTACGATGAATTCAACCGCTCAAGGCCGGAAGCCAATAATGCTCTGTTGTCTGTTTTAGAGGAGGGCATTCTGACGCTACCGCAGTCTGAGGAAGAGACCGGGTATGTGAAAGTTCACCCTGATTTTAAAGCCATCTTTACCTCCAATCCCCACGAGTACGCGGGGGTCCACAAGACCCAGGATGCCCTTCTAGATCGCATGGTGAGCATCCATTTGGATTACCTGGATGAAGAGACAGAGCGGGCTATTATAGTGGCCAGGACCGGTGTTCCTGCCGCAGAGGCCTGCAAGATCATCGGCATGTTGCGGGATTTCCGTCAGGCGCTTGATCCTGATCTGGCGCCCAGTATCAGGCCAGCCATTCTCATTGGCACGATTCTCACACAACAAGAGCTGCCCGCAGAGAAAGAGAATTCCCTGTTTGTGGATCTCTGTCTCGATGCCTTCATCTCAGGCAGGCATGGCAGCGACAATAGAGAGTCACTCTCAGAGATCGTGATCAGCCTCATTCAGAAACACTTCTAAGGCCGTCCCCTTATTTTTGAGGGTCTTTATACTGGCAATAGTTAAGAAGGAGGTGTAGTGCATATGACACCCAAAGGCGTCAGCGATATCAGGGGTCTGCGCAGTCTCACAACCAGTCCAGGACTCATCAGTGAAAGTAAGACCCATTTAAAGCTGTATCATTTGAGCGCTGAAAAGGCCCACTTACAACGGAAGCGCGGCTGGATCAGGCGGCAAGATGAGCAGACAGAAAAAAGGCTGGCTGACATTGCCCTGGCGATTCATAGGATTGAGGAAAAGGGACAAAGAGGGCCGTCCTCACAGCCGTATCCTGGGTTTCGCAGGCCATTTATTCAATACTAATGCGAGAGGAAAAAGTTATGGCAGAAAAAGTTGACGCGCAAAAGAAAAAAGATAACGAGGATGTTGTCGTTGATTTTGGCATGGGGAAGATCTCCTTCGGCGGCCTTTTTCAAGGCATCGGTAGTCTCATCGACCTGGTGTCCACGCTGGAGGAAGAGGGCAAAGAGGAGGGGCATGGCACCAAAGAATTTACCAGTCCTTCGGGCAAGGTCAATGCCGTCTATGGGTTCTCGGTCAAAACGAACCTTGGTGGCAAGCCGACCGTAGAGCCGTTTGGCAACGTGAGAAAGACGGCCAGAGGCACCGTCGTCGAGGAGGAGAGGCAGCCCCTGGTGGATATCTTTGATGAGAAAGACCACATTTTACTAATTATTGAGCTGCCCGGCATCGAGGAAGAGCATATCACCAGCAGCATCAGCGGGGATATCTTCACGCTCTCGGCGGCCAACGGCGATCGCAAATACTCCAAAGAGGTCGTCCTGCCCAAAGATATTGACGCCAGCACCATGAAAAAGAAGTACAAAAACGGCGTCTTAGAGATACGCATCAGCAAAACTGGTGTGTAGGGGCGCGAAACACTGTTTAAAAATCATCAGGCCCATCAGGCGTGCCAGGCAGATGGTGTGAAACGCGATGAATGGACGCGCTTGATGGCGTCCGGGGGTGAGACATGACCGTTCAACTCAAGGTAGCCGAAGCCAATACGCGCGATGTGGGTCGTGGAATTGCCCGCGTTGATCCAGAAATAATGGAGCAACTGGGTATTGACGACTCTGGGGAGATCGTCGGGCTGACCGGCAAGCGGGAAACTGTGATCAGGATCATGCCGACCTTCCCAGAGCTGCGGGGGCGCGGCATTGTGCAGATTGACGGCATCATCAGGGAAAATGCGCAAGCAGGGCTTGATGAGCACATCACCCTGGCCAGAATCAAGGTGGAGGAAGCCAGGAAGGTTACCCTCTCCCCGTTAACCTCTGGTGGGAGAGCGACGACCGACAGCGCCTATCTTGCCAGGCAACTCTCCGCCGTGCCGATCACACAGGGAGATCGCGTGCAGACAACCTTTTTGGGGTCCAAGAAGCAGGACTTTCGTGTTGTTGACACGTTGCCCACAGGCCCCGTGTTGTTGTCGCCGCATACCGTGATTACTATTGCCGGGGAGGGCAAGGTTGCTGAAGCCAGGTTGACCTATGAAGATATCGGCGGGCTGGGCAACCAGGTGAGGCGCATCCGGGAGATGATCGAACTCCCGCTGCGCTTCCCGCAGATCTTCGCGCGCCTGGGCATCGACCCGCCGAAGGGCGTCCTGCTGCATGGTCCGCCCGGCACCGGCAAGACATTGATCGCCAGAGTGATCGCCAATGAGACCGATGCTACCTTCCTGCACCTCTCGGGGCCGGAGATCATGCACAAGTTCTATGGCGAGTCCGAGGCGCACTTGCGCACCGTCTTTGAGAAGGCCAAAAAGGGCGCCCCCTCGATTTTGTTCTTAGATGAGCTGGATGCCATTGCGCCCAAAAGAGAGGAACTGGGTGGCGAAAAGCAGGTAGAGCGGCGCGTGGTGGCCCAGCTCCTGGCTTTGATGGACGGACTGGAGGAGCGGGGCCAGGTGATCATTATCGGCGCCACCAACCTGCCCGATTCGCTGGACCCGGCGTTGCGGCGGCCCGGACGCTTCGATCGCGAGCTGGTGATCCCGATCCCCGACAAGCATGGCCGGCGCGAGATCCTCACCATCCATACGCGGGGCATGCCATTCGCGGATGATGTAGATATGGAGCGACTGGCCTTTGTGACCCACGGCTTTGTGGGGGCGGACCTGGAGGCGCTGGCGCGCGAGGCGGCCATGTGCGCCATTCGCCGGCTCATGCCGGTGATCGACTTTGAGCGCAAGGTGATCCCGGAAGAGGCCTTGCTGGCGCTGGAGGTTACGATGGATGACTTCCTCTCAGCGTTGCGCGAGATCGAGCCATCGGCCATTCGCGAGGTCTTCACCGAGATCCCGGAGACGGGCTTTGCCGAGGTCGGCGGGCTGGCCGATATCAAGCGCATCCTCAGCGAGACGGTGAAGGACCCCCTCTACCATCCCGAGGTGTACGCCAAGGCGCATACCAGGCCCGCCAGGGGTATTTTATTGACTGGCGCGCCTGGCACGGGCAAGACGTTGATGGCCAGGGCTATCGCCAAAGAGGCCGAGGTGAACTTTATCGCGGTATCGGGTCCAGAACTGCTCTCAAAATATATTGGCGAGAGCGAGCGTGGCGTGCGCGAGGTATTCAAAAAGGCCAGGCAGGCGGCGCCGTGCATTTTATTTTTTGACGAAGTCGAGTCTGTGGTGCCCAGGCGAGGCAAGACCACAGGCGACCAGGTCACCGAGCGCGTGGTCACCCAGTTCTTAACCGAGATGGATGGCATTGAAGAACTCAAGGGCGTTATGGTGCTGGCCAGCACCAACAGGCCCGATCTGATCGATCCGGCCATGCTGCGACCGGGGCGCTTTGATTTTGTGCTTGAGTTGCCTAAACCGGGGCTGAAGGCCCGCGAGGACATCTTTCGTGTGCATACCCGCGACAAGCCTCTGGGGAGAAATATCTCGCTGGAGAGCCTGGCCCGCGAGACCGATGGTCTGGTGGGGGCCGATATCGCCTCGATCTGCCAGAAGGCCAGTCTGCTGGCCATCAGGGAGTTTTTAGAGCGCAAAGAGCAGGACCTGGAGACATTTGCTATCGACAAGAAATACTTTACGGAGGCTATGAAGGATGCCACAACAAACACTGAAATGCGCTTTTTGTCGAGGAACGGGGCATAACCCGCACTTCGGGGACTCCTGCCCGGTATGCCAAGGCCGGGGGAGCAATACTCTGCCAGGAAAGCACATGGCTTGCAGCGCCTGTCGTGGCAGCGGCCGGAAAGGCGGCTCAACCATGACCTGTTATACCTGTAATGGCGTGGGCGCCGTTCCTGATACGCAGGCACGGGCGCGCATCTCCCGTCGGAGTGCGCAGCAGATCACGCATCTGTTTTATTGAGATCGCTACCCCATTGGGGGGTATCCGCAGGTGGAGGTGTGATGAAAAACGGCATCTATATCTATGGCATTATTGCCACTAGCAACCAGGACACCGATCATAGGGGCGCGGTTTACAAGCCCGTGGGCACGATCGGCATTGGCAACGAAGCCACCGAGGTTGTGACCATCGGCTTCCAGGATATCGCGGCGGTGGTGTCCAGCAGCCCCTTGATGGTCTATGATTCGCTGACCAAAGAAAAAATTGTTAAAGACCTGGTGACCCACCAGGTGGTGATCGAAAAAGTCATGGAGCACTCTACTATCATCCCGGTGAAATTCGGGACCATGGTGGAGACCGAAGAGGAGGTCGCTACATTCCTGGAACAGGGCTATCCCCTGCTGAGCAATGAGTTGCGCAAAATGGAGGGAAAAATAGAGCTGGATGTGGTAGCCAGCGCGGACGTGCCAAAAATCCTGGCCTCGATCTCCCGCCAGCATCGCGAGATTCGCCAAAAGCGGGCGGAAATCGCCACCAAAGGTGCTCAGGTCAGCGTCGAGGATAAAATTAGCCTCGGCCAGCTCACTGTGCAGGCGTTACAGACTCAGAAAGCTAGCTACTATGAGCGGACATTGCACACTTTACAGCAGGAGGCGCTGGACACCTGTTTGCACGAGCTGCCGCAGGACGAGATGATCTTGAATGCTGCCTTTCTGCTGGATAAGCAGCACGAGGAGTCGTTTACGCAGTGTGTGAAGAGCCTGGACCGCACTCTGGAGAATACTGTCAATTTTCGCGTCGTCGGTCCCCTGCCTGTGTATAGTTTTGCTACCATCCTACTTGAAAGAATTGATCCGCGCAGGCTCGCAGAGGCCCGCGCGACCTTTGGTTTACAGGGAGAGATCACCCATAAAAGCGTGCTTGATACCTATCGCCACCTGGCCCAGCGGTATCACCCGGATGTCGGGAGCGACGCGGATAGCGCGACATTTCAACGCATTCACGCGGCGTACAGAACACTGAAGACGTGGCTTGACCATGGCTGCATGCACATTGAGGTGTATCGCTGGGAGAAAGATGCCCGGTGAGAAGACTGTTCTACATACCCATTCTGCATACCGCGGCAGATCTTGGCACGCTGGCTCCAGGCGTTGAGGAGCATGCCATCGCTGTCTCCGGCAGCAGCGCCCGGCAGAAGCAGGCCGAAGTCGTAGGCCTCTACTGGCGCGAGATTGCCAGCTATTGGCAGGGGCAGACGGTCGCGGGCCTCAAAATCTTTCAAGATGGGATGCCGGTCGATGGGCCGGTGGGGGCCCAGATCGTGAAGAGCCTGGCCCAGAGCGGCAGCATCAATCATCTGATTATCGAGCACTTACTGGAAAACGGGGCCATCCTCATGAAGACCGAGGACCCGGCCCCTTTAAAAGAGGAATATTTTTTAACCAAAGAGTTAGCCCAAAAAAAGCCCTTGCTGGGTACTGTGCAGGCCCTGCTACGTTACAGGTGGCGCAAAGGCCAGCTCTTACGAGCCAGAGACAGCTACATCATCAAGCGCATCAATGAAGGTTTACAGGAGGGAGACAGCGGCGTTTGCTTCCTGGGCGCGGCTCACCGTGTCGTGCCGGGTTTAGCAAAAGACATCGAAGTCATTGCGCTGAAAGATCCGGCCAAAGTGCGCAGGTACTTCCAAAAGCTGACGAGCAGAAGGCGGGAGGCCGAGGTGAATAAGTTAGGGTATTACCTGACGGCACCCATCGCGAGACAACGAGGTGAAACATATGGCTGAGACAGAAGGCTACTATATCTATGGCATCATTGCCGCCAGCGAGAAGCGAGAATTTGGCCCCATCGGCATTGGCGGAAGAGGCGACGCCGTGTATACGCTCCACTACCAGGACCTGGCGGCCATTGTGTCCAGGTCTCCGGCTGTCAAATATCGTGTGAGCAGGGAGAATTCCATGGCGCACGTCAAAGTCTTGGAGACGGCCATGGAAGACTATACTATTTTGCCTGTGCGTTTCTGCACCATTGCCGAGAATGAGCATATTATTATCGAAAAAGTTCTGCAAGCACGTTATCAAGAATTTATGGATCTATTGCAGGATATGCGGGGGAAAATGGAGCTGGGGGTGAGAGCGCG
>JALYVR010000227.1:0-5419 GCA_030853145.1 Chloroflexota bacterium
CCACTACACATAGCCTCTCAGATGAAGAGGAACAGTTCAGTAGCGGTCGGTCTTGCATGTACATATCTGCATACACCATACTCGTAGAGCGAGCCACATACAAATCTTGCGCCAAAGCCAACAAAAAGTACTATGTGTCTGGAGGTACCGCGTGGTATGCCGGCTTAGAACACACCCTCCCACACTTTGCGTTCAGCGGCCTGGGGGTCGTTCTCCACCTGGCACTGCTCGTCGAAGATCATGGTTGAGCGCTCCTGCAGGTTGTAGGCGGGCCAGGGAGGCAATTGCGGCGTAGTGGGGTCTCCATCGCGCGCGAAAGCGATCCAGGCGGCGTGCATACGCTCTGCCAGTGGTTGGCGGATGGGTGCGTCGCCGGTGAAGAACTCTGCTCCGGGCTTATCGAGGTTATCCCAGACGAACACGATCTCCAGGGCATGGCCGGCGCCCAGCATACCACCGAAGGACGGTGAGCGCCAGTCGAAGCGATACATCCAGACCGGCGCGCCCAGCCGCACCTGGGCCTCCGCCACGCGCAACGCCGGGATGCGGAACGTGCGATCGGTGATGATGCTCTCCCAGACGGTCGAGGCCGATGTCTCGGTCTGCGCGGCGTTGTAGGTGGCGAGCGCCTCGCTGGCGCCCTCGCCAAAGGTGGCCTTGAGCACCGTCTCGTCCACCTCGGCCTGGCTGCGATCCATCATAGTGAACAGCTTCCACTCGTCGCGATTGCTGCCGATCAGCACACGCACATCTCTGGCGGAACCGGCGGCGATGGCCTCGATAGGCGCCTGGGGCAGCACAACACCATCCACGACAGGCATGAAGGCCAGGCCACTCGTCGATTTCATTAGTTGAGACTGCGCGTCCAGCAAGGCGTCAAGCGGCTTCTCAATTAGGGCGGATACGTTGTCCGCACTGGCAAAGTCCATGAACCTCTGCGCGCGCCTGCTGGCTTTCTCGCGGTCCATCACGCTGTGAGCCGCGCCACTCTGCAGGATCGCTTGCTGGAAGAGGCCCTGCGCGGCGGGCATGCCCAGTAGTGTGCCGATACTCATGGCCCCAGCAGACTCGCCAAAAACGGTGACGCGGGCCGGGTCTCCTCCGAAGGCGGTAATGTTATCGCGCACCCATTCCAGTGCTGCTACCTGGTCGAGAATACCGTTGTTGCCGGATGACGCGTAGGCCTCACCTCCAGGCTCGGCCAGGTACAGGAAGCCGAGCGCGCCCAGACGATAATTGATGGTTACCACTACGACATCCCCGTGGCGGGCAAACGCGCTGCCATCATACCAGGGCGTTGAGCCGGAGCCACCCTCGAAGGCACCACCGTGAATCCAGACCAGTACCGGTCGTTTCTCATTGCCGGCACCAGGCGACCAGATATTCAGATAGAGGCAATCTTCGCTGGCGGGTACCGGCTCAGAGCCGAAAATACCCGGCATCGCTACCTGGGGTGACGAGAGAGAGAACTCTGTGGCGTCACGCACCTCGCTCCACGGCTCAGGTGGCTGCGGCGGCCGGAAGCGCAACGCGCCCACCGGCGGACGCGCGAAAGGGACGCCTTTCCAGACCTGTACCGGGCCATCCTGTGTACCACGGACTTTGCCATAACGAGTCTCAACAATGTTTGAGGTCATACGAGTAGCTCTACCTTCCTGTCTGTGCTTTCCTGGATATACCGATTGTTGAACAAAGTATAGCATAGAAATCGTGGGAGGGGCGACGTTGGCGAGCCTTTCGCCCAAATGTTTGGCCGTTTTGTGCTACAAGTTTGGCCGTAAATCGACAAGCGCATAGAAACCTGTATCAGCAAGCCGGTGGAAGAGTCACAAATTACTCCAAATTGCAAAATATTCTATCAACTGTTACTACTAGCCTCCATCATCGTCAGAATCAGTGATAAAAATATTTTCGTATTTTTGATTACAAAACAAAAAAGTGAAAAATACATTCTCAGTATAGTGACAAAACTTGATACGTTCTCTCACATCAGAAAGGAGACTCCTACAATGGTTACCTCTGCTAAGGCCAGGGCTCGGCTCCAGTTGGCCGCCACCACAGTGCTGTCCTCGTCTGACGCCCTCGATGTCGTTCGTCAAGTCGCTGGAACCGTCAAAGGTGGTGGGTCTAGCTTGCTGACTTCCGGCCTGCAAAACCTTGGTGCGCAGGTGAACGTCGAGCGCGAGTCGCCCGATCGCCTCGCCCTGTCGATAACGAGCGGCAAGCGCATCTTCGAACTGTGTACTTTCTCCGCCCGCGTCGCCAGGCCCGGCACCGATGGCAAGACCCGCTTGTATGTCGGCGGCTTGGAGACTTACAAGACCAACCAGACGCGGCTTTACATGATCATCCCGCTAGGGCCGAAGCAGATTGCGGGATACGACCCCTACAAGCGTTTCCTCAATGCTGTGGCTTCTGCGTTGAGGGAGCGAGATCCGTCGGCTCAGATCTTGATCGAAACGCCCTCGGCAACCTGAAAGGAGGAAAGAAGATGGACACTTTCCTTGGAATAGTTATAGTACTAATCCTGGTGGCTGCTATAGTAGCCCAACCCTTATGGGTGATGTTCTCCCGGCGCTACCCCCGGAAGCAGGAAAGCTCTGATAGGCGTGAGCCTCCCGCAGAATAGTGCAAGATGAGATTCATTCGTAGGGCGTGGCTTGCCACGCCCTACAGGTTGCCCAACCAGGGCTAGGGCTAATCCGCTCTGCTTACGAGCACGAGAGAGAGCACCAGGATACCTTAGACACATTGCCTTGCAGGTAGACCGGAGCGGGTGACAGGTTGAGCGCGAAATGGCCGTCCACAGGGTGATAGGTCTGCACACCTCCGGTCATGCTGGTGACGGTCACGGGATCGTTGGTGGTCACGATCACGGTGCGGTTGCCTGGCGTTGACCAGAGCACGCGCAGGTTATTGGTAAAACGCTCATCATAGACGCCCCAGCCGACGGCATCGCTGCCGACAAACGCTTGATGGGCCAGCATGCGCGTGAGGACGGCGTAGGCCACATAGGCGGGCTTCGGCTGGTAACGACCGGCAGCATCGGGTCGTCTGAGGAGGCCAAAGTTCTGCTCGTTTCGGGTGCTATCTGAGCCATCATTCAACAGGTCGTACCAGAAAAATTTCTGCACGCCTGCCGTAAAGGCCAGGACGGCGCCGCGCACAAGGTAGTCCGCCTGGCCGCGCTCGCTGACATGCATGAAGGAACTGGACCAGCCCAGTTCGGTGATCCAGATAGGTTTTGGCCGGCCACCGTTGTATTGCTTGACCAGGTTCCCCAGTTTCAGCATATCATCCTGGGTCCCGCCCAGTTCTGGCGAGACAAGCGAGAAGGCCGTGTAGGGATGATCGGAGACGACATCCATGTAGCGCAGCCCCCCGGCCTGGAAGACCTGGCCGAACCAGGAGAGATCGACGCCGAAGGCCGCGCCCCCGATGACGGTCACATCTGGCCGCACCGCTTTGATGGCCTGGTAGGTGTAGCGCAGCAATTCGACATAGCACGAGGCTTTGCGCGCGCACGGTCCGTTCGAGAGCAGGGCATTGTACTCGTTGTAGACCTCGACCTCCTTCAGTTGTGGACCATAATGGCTCACCAGCGCCTTCGCGTAGTTGGCGAAGGCTGTGAAACCCGCACTATCGTAAGGGGTCTGACTATTGTCATAAAAGCGGTCGTTGTAGTCAAGGATCAGCAGCGGTGCCACATTGTTCTGCTGAAGCATCTGCATATACGGATCAAAGGCGCCGAAATCGTAGCGGCCGGGCGCGCGTTCGATCATGGTCCATGAGGCGTCATCCCTGACTAGCCCGGCCCCCATGCCCGCGATCAATGGGGTCAGACCGGGATTATTGCCGCCCGTGAAATGCACGCCCACTCCGAAGGGTGAGTCGGCGACCGGAGTGAAGGGCGCTACCACAGCGAAAGAGATAGCCTGACTTACGGATGACTGCACAGTATGATCATCAATAGTTAAGACATAATAGCCATTCCCTAACACTGGCAGTGTGAGATTCACTTGCCTGTTCGTGACGCCGGATTGGCCGGTGGTGATAGTTGTGCCGGAGAGATCGGTGACGCTATAAGAGATGCTTCCGCCTGCCCCCGCGGTGGTAATCGTGAAGGCGGCGCGTGTGCCAGCAAGGAAAATCGTATTAGGTACGGTAGGATATGCGGCATGAGCAACAACCAGCCCCTTGAAAAGCTCAAAGCAGAGCACCAGGAGCAGGAGTACACAGGGGAGGAACGCGATCAAGCGCGTCCGCATGCTAACGGGTGGAGCAATCAATAATTTCTTACTCAAAGTTTTCTCTCTCGCTGAAATAGAATATACGCGCAGGGGATCGGCCTGCTGCGCCCGTGCTACACGTATGGGCTTATATATGTGAACGGGAGAGAGAAGAGGTTTTCGGAAGAAGTGGGACGAACTTCTCTGAAAGAGGTTACCATTGGCGTGCCCAGGCGGGGGCGATGACACTCGTGGGAGTGTTCGCATTGAAATCCGCGATCATCTGTGTCTGTAGTGGTATAGCGGGGTCGGTTGAGGCAAAAAGTTTCCCGGCGCGCGCAAATACCAGGCGCCCACGATGATCCCAATCGATCCAGGTTGTGCCTTCGATAAGATGTTCTTCGTTGGTTTCCTCATTGACAAGGTAGGTGAGAGCCTCAAAGGAAAAATTCGGTTCGCGATAGTACTCCTGGATAAGGCGGTAGCGGCGGACAGGATGCTGCTTGTACCAGATGGTAGGTTGTTGCGTGACCCCTTTTACAGGAAGTCCTCGACCATAGGGAATCCTCTCAAAGGAAAAGAGTCCCTTCTGAACGAGGTGCCAACCATCACGAATGCGTTTCTCCGAGAAGCGTCCAGGTCGAAAGCTTGCATGGATGGTGAGCTTTTTGTGTCGCCACTGTTTGAGATGATCTGATTGGTGGCAAATCCACACCGTGCGATTATCCAGGAACATGCCTCCGCCGCCCCAGTCATCGCCCAGAGGCCACAGCGCGAGCGCTGTATAGTAGGGAGGCCGGCTAATGGCTGTCCATTTATAGGTTGTGGCGCTGGCCTCGCGCTCAGGTGTTTCGTTTTTGCGTGCCCGGTAGAGAAAGAGAGAACCATCCGGTGAGAGGTCGCTCTGCTGCTCATAAATACGACCGTGGAACCACTGGCCCTCTTCAAACGCATCGTTCTCCGTGTGCCACACAATGAGTTGTACGCGCCTTGTTGGTCCTCGCCGCAGTATGACCCCTTTGGGTACATCGCGTGCAAGGTGTATATATAAGCGACACGAAGACGCATTTTCGCTCGTTGCCATGTCCTATTTCCCTGGCTGGCGGTTTCCTGCCTTTGATATCTGTCTGTTCGCTTAGTATAGCGCGTGCGTCTAGCTCTGACACAGTTTATGTACCGGGTTGGACCAT
>JALYVR010000227.1:5429-7457 GCA_030853145.1 Chloroflexota bacterium
GGGGCGCCACTACACCTTGGCGCTCCTCCATTCGTAGCTGCGTGATTGATCACGCGTGTCAAGCCAACCACGTGTTAAGCCAGCCCCCGCGCGATCAATCGCGTAGCTACGAACAGGGGGATGTCCTTATTTCGATGTGTAGCAGGGCCGCATCTCAGATGACCTGTGTATGTTGTCATGGTGAAACAGACAATATTGTGATATTATGTAAGGTAAGTCGGTATAGATATATCAATACCGTCCGTTTCCGAGGATTGCGGTCAAAGGAGTAAAAATTTGAAGCCAACACCACCTATGCTTTCCGGCTCTCCGGTTGTGGGTAACCTTTTTGAGTTTATGAAAGACCATACCCACCTGATCCAGCGAGGGTATGACACACATGGCCCTATCTTTGCCATTAAATTAGTCAATCAACCAGTCGCTTTCCTGATTGGTCCGGAGTATCAGCAGACCTTCTTTCTGGAGACTGACAAGAAACTTAGTATGCACAAGTCCTATGCCTATTTGAAGGCGGCCCTGGGCGAGGTTGGCTTTACGGCGCCGCCAGAGGTGTATTTTGAGCAGCGCCCCATCTTGCTCAAGCCCTTTAAGAGCGAGCGCATGGTCAAGTATCTGCAGATTATGCAACTGGAAGTGCAGCAGTGGCTCGATTCGCTGGGAGAGCAGGGGGAGATGGAGTTACGTGATAACATTACCAAGATTGTGCAGAATGTGGCCGCGCACGCCTTGATGGGCAAGGATTTCCGCGACCGCATCGGGCCCGATTTCTGGAAGCTGTACCTTATTCTGGGCAAAGCCATCGATCCTGCCCTCCCACCGAATTTACCATTGCCGAAGTTTATTCGCCGTGATCGCGCCAAAAAGAAGCTGCGCGAAATGATCTGGCCGCTGATCGCTGAGCGCCGGGCCCATCCTGAGCAGTACGATGATTTCCTGCTGGACTTCGCGACCTCACAGTATAAAGATGGCCGCCCTATGGAAGATGAAGCCATCGTGGCTCTGATCATGGGTCTCATGTTTGCGGGACACGAAACAACCGTCGGGCAGGCGGCATGGACCATCATTCAACTTCTTCAGGCGCCTGAGTATTTGAGCGTGGTCCAACAGGAACTTGCCGAGAACCTGGCCTCTGATCAACCGATCAATGCCAAGGTCCTTAGCTCGCTCAAACATGTCTTCTGGGCTGTGGAGGAAACGACGCGCATGTATCCGTCTGCTGATATCCTGGCGCGCCGTGCCGAGGAAGATATCGAGATTGGCGATTACCGCATTCCCAAAGACTGGAACCTGATGGTCTCGCCGGGCCTCGCTCAGAAGTTGGCGCCGCTCTTCAGCGAGCCAGAGAAATATGATCCCCTGCGCTTTGCTCCTGGCCGTGAAGAGGACCGGAAGCATCGCTTTGCGATCATTGGTTTCGGCGCCGGGACCCATAAATGCGCCGGTATGAACTTTGCCAACAACGAGATGATGATCATCACCTCACTGCTCCTCCAGCAATTTGATCTGGAGTTGGTCACGAAGAATCCCCAGATCGATCATAGTATGGGCGCTGGCCGGCCAGAAAAAACCATTATACGCTATAGACGCAAAACACCCGGCGTTGCCAGCCATGTGGATCAGCCCACAGCGACTGGAGAGGGCGCCTGCCCACATATCGCGTCTACGGCAGAGGTATGTCCGGTATCTGAGGAAAGCAGTACGACTATCAGTTAAAAGGGGGGCAAAAGTATGCGAGGGCTGAGCAATAAAATCGCTGTTGTGGCAGGTGGGGGTGGAGGTATCGGGGCTGCAACAGCCGTGCGGCTCGCCGAGGAGGGTGCGGTTGTTGTCGTTGGTGACCTGGACGGAGAGGCCGCCAAAGCTATCGAGGAGCGCATTCGTGGTAGCGGAGGACGGGCCATCGCCGTTCAATTTGATATGAGCGACGATGCCTCGGTCGGAACACTCGTCAAAGCGGCGGTTGACACCTATGGTGGCCTGGATTTGATGCATGCCAACGCGGCGGATTTCTCCCAGATCTACCTGGAC
>JALYVR010000228.1 GCA_030853145.1 Chloroflexota bacterium
GGTCGCCACTACACATAAAGCCGTTGATTGAAGCGTAACTTGACACTTATTGGGGGCGCCGCTGGCCTGCGCCCTGAATGAATGGGCCTCTACGCGGGCTGCAAATGCAGGATCACCTGCTCGATATCGGGGGCCGTATTCGGGCTCCCGCTGGAATACGCGTTGCTCTCGTCGGGCCAGCCGGTGAAGTTCTTCGTGGAGTACTCGTCGTAGTCGGCGCCGGTCCACAGGGGAATGAACGGCTGGTTCTCGACGAAGACCTTCTCGACGCCCTGAATGGCCTGCTTTTGCGTTGCCGGATCAGAGGTTGAAGCGTACTGATTCAGGAACTGGTCGGTGGTGGGATCGTTCCAGGCCACGAAGTTGAACTTGCCCTGGCCAATCTGATTGCTGTTCAGGTACTGATTGTACAGGTAGTACGGAGTGGGGCCACCAACCATACCGCAGAACATCAACTGGTAGTCATACTTCCCATCGGTGCGCAGGGTATAGTAGTTGTCCTCGCCGACCGTCACGTTTTTGATCTCGATGCCCACGGCCTTGGCCTGGGACGCGATCAGTTCGGCCGCCGCGTTCCAGTCGGAATAGGAGTCAACGCTTCTCAACGTAAGGGACAGGCGCTTGCCGCCCTTCTGATAGATGCCATCGGTCCCCTTGGTGAAGCCGGCATCGGTCAGGTATTTCTCAGCCTTAGTGGTATCGGCGGTCGTCGGCAGATTCGCGTACTGCGGGTCCAGCCAGTCTTTGGCAGTCGGCAGCACCAGGCCGGTCATGCTTCCGGGAGGTTCCAGGCCAGCGGTCGCCTGCCCGGCTATGGCGTTGCGGTCGATGGCGGTGCTGAGCGCCAGGCGCACCGGCAGGCCAGTCTGACCACCGATGAGCGGATCTTTCTGGTTCGGACACAGAGAGTACAGGTTGACGGCATCCATGAAGATGTGGTTGTGTGTCTGATCTTTATCGACGAAGTCCTGCTTCAACGTCGGTGAGAAGTAGCCGGCCCAGTCGATATCGCCCTTGGGCAGAGCCAACTGCAAGGTAGAGTTGTCTTTGTATTCCGGGAAGCGCACCTCGTCAACCTTCACGTTGCTGGCTTGCCAATAGCTGGCGTTCTTATCGTACACGGCTACATCCGTCTGGTACCTGGTCAACGTGAAAGGACCGGTGCCCACGGGCTTGTCGGTGAGATATTTGGTGGGATCGCCAACGGTAGCAAAGATGTGTTTCGGCACGATGTATACATGCCCGGCAATCGTCACCAGCACGGGCGGGTAGGCCTTCAGGAACGTCATCACGACGGTATTGGCGCCTGGCGCCGACACGTCTTTGAGGAAGCCCCAGACACCATTGCTATCGGCCGCCGGATACTGCTTCATCATGTTGAACGTGAACGCCACATCATCGGCTGTCAACGGTTTCCCATCGCTCCATTTCACATTCGGGCGAATGGTAAACGTGACTTGCGTGTTATCGCTATTCCACTTGTAGTCGGTCGCCAGCATGGGTGTGAACGCGCCACCGTTCACATTCACAAAGTACAGCGTCTCATAGACCAGGCCCAGGACACCTGCATTGGGGTGGCCGTTGTAGGGGTTAAAGCCAGATTGTGCGAAGTCATAGGACTGGGCGGCCACTTTAAGAATGTGCTTGCTACCAGGTTGATTATTCTGGCCGCTACCGCCACCACAGGCCGCGAGCACCATTGAGAGAAGCACGAGTAGACTAAACACTGCTGTGAAAGATGTGACTTTCACCTTTGAAGGTACAGTCAGGAGAGCGTTGGAAGCCATGGACAACCTCCTACCGTTGGATGAACGGATCTGTTCAATGATCCCGATAAATATTCGGTCTATTGAGATACTGTACCTGTTTCTGGTGTATTTGTCAAGATATCTAGACCACTATACCAGATCCTTGCAAAGCTATGGACATTGAGATTTGTTAGAGGCAAGGCAAGCTTACACTACTTCCGAAAGGACTGGGCGCATAGAGAAAATAAACCTCGGCTTAGATTTCGTCCAATAACGTCGAAACATGCTATGAGCATTCTTTTCCTCTTTACTTCTTTGCTCTCAGCATCTATCCTTGAAGAAGTGGACAAACGAACACTTGGTGTTCGTTTGTGGCCAAATTTTAAGCGAAAAGGTGGCATATGTTTCACAAGCGAGAAACGTCTTCTGAGCGTGGGAAAGCGGGAGGTTTCTTCATCAATCGGAATTTTGCGTTACTCTGGAGTGGCCAGGCGGTCTCTGTCGTCGGCGATTATGTTTTTCAGACCATACTTGTTTTGTGGATCACAACAGTCATTGCCAGAGGGCAATCCTGGGCTCCTTTAGCGGTGAGTGGCGTGCTGCTAGCGAGTTCAGTTCCTACATTCCTCATTGGCCCAATCGCCGGTGTCTTTGCTGACCGCTGGGATAGGCGTCTCCTCATGATGCGTATGGACGCCTTGCGTGCTGTTCTCATCTTGTTCCTCATTTTCTTTGTAGGAGCCATCCCACTGCCGTTTCTCGTTGGTGGGCACCTTCCCATTATGGGGCAACTTGGAATGCTCTATGGCAGCGTTTTTTTGATCAGTGTGTGCGATCAATTCTTCAATCCAGCCAATATGGCGTATATTGGCCACATTGTCGAGGAACCGTACCGGGCACGAGCAAGCGGATTAGATCAAGTCACGCGCAATCTCGCGCTGGTGGTCGGCCCTGCTCTGGGAGCATTGCTCTTTCTCAGCGTAGGGATTGCATGGGGATTGCTGGTGGATGCGCTCTCGTTTGCGATTTCTTTGCTGGCCATTGGGGCAATCCGTGCTTCCCATAAAGCATTGATAGAGGAAGGGCAGATGCAGCGTCCCAGTTTTCGGCGCGAGTTTCTCGAAGGGCTACGGTTCTACGCGGGCAATCGAGTGTTGATGACGATTCTGGTGACAGGGGTCATCGTTCTGCTCGGCGCTGGAGCGTTCAATGCTCTCAATATTTTCTTCGTCACACAAAACCTGCATGCATCTCCCAGCATCTATGGCGTTCTTGGTTCAGCAGCAGGGTGCGGTGCGATTGTTGGAGCCGTGTTTGCTACGGCCTTTGCGCAACGTTTGGGAGTGGTACGCGTCTTCTGGATATCCGTTCTGGCAGTAGGTGTAGTAGTTCTGCTCTTCGCGAGGACCACCAGCGTCATCCCAGCCCTCGTTCTGGCTTTTCTCATGGGTTTTACCAACACTCCGATTAATGTGACGCTGATGCCATTGGTGTTGCACGTCACGCCAAAGGGGCTGGTTGGGCGCGTGGTAGCGGTCCTCTCGCCAATGATGAGTGCAGCCTCTACTCTTTCTATTGCACTCGCCGGTTATCTGGCAAGCACGGTACTCCACACGTTCCATACAAACATTTTCGGGATAGCCTTTGGTCCGGTTGATACCATTTTTACATGTGCTGGTCTTCTGGCCGTACTTGCCGGCTTCTATGCAATGGTGAGCTTGCGCGGTATTCGGCTCGAAGATAGAAGTGAAACATCTCATATCACGTAGGTCTGTTCCTTCAATCGACAACCCCTATACGCTCTTTCGGCCTCCCAGAAGCACCTTTGAAAGCGTTTTAGGAGCAATTCCCGCGTACACATCCTGATTCTCAATCACAATATTCATGTATAGCTTCATCAGTTCGTCATTGGAGATAGCTGTCTTGATGACCCGATTGAGGAAGAAAGGATTGAGATACAGAAGCCTCAATCTATCGCACAACACAAAGAGGCGCTGGTAGCGCTGGCGCAGGTGTTGATCGTACCAGCGGAGCTGCGTGAGCGACAGATCATCGGCGGCGAACATGTCAAGAAGGTGCTCAGCCGCCATCTTGCCGGACTCCAGCGCGTAGTCGATGCCCTCGCCCGTCACAGGATTGACCAGACCAGCAGCCTCTCCCGCCAGGAGCACGCCATCGCCAAAGGTGGGGGAGTGCGCGAAGTCCGCACGCAGGGGATAGCCTTTGAGAGGGCCGACCTGGCGGGCATTGCTTAGCAGCGTTTGCACGGCTGGTGTCTTCAGGAAGGTACCAAAGGCGATCTGGGCTGTCTTAGGCATCCACAGCGAGGCCAGGCCGGCGCGAAAGAGACCGACACCCACGTTCGCCCGTGATTCTGCGAGGGGGAAGGCCCAGCCGTAGCCGGGCAGAGGGACGCCGTCAAAACGGCATTGCGCGCGGTCGGATATCGTGTTTACGCCCTCAAAGTAGGCGCGGGCACTGAGCATCACCTGTGGCATCTTCTTCAGCAGCTTCATCTGCAGCAGGAGTTTCACATTGGCGCCAATAGCCACAATCACCATCCGCGCTCTGAATGAAAAGGTCTGGCGCTGGTGCTCACCTGTCACGACCATCTCCTGGCCATCTCGTTGAATATCCGTGACGCGCACGGGACCCTGAAACTGCGCGCCCACGGCCTGCGCGCGCTCAAGAATGATATTGTCGAGGACCAGGCGCGGCACAAATAGCAGCCTGTCCGATGGCCTATCGTGCCTGGGGAGGGGGGCTAGCGCTGCATGACCTTTCGGCGCGATGAACTCTACCGCATTGGCAGAGTGGCCGACCTGGAGCAGGTCATCCAGAATACCCATCTCGTCAAGGATGCGCAGCGCGCGCGGAGTGAGGGCATCGCCGCATGTCTTATCGCGAGGGAAGGCGAATTTGTCGAGGAGCAATACCTTCAATCCTCGTGAAGCCAGGTAATATCCGGCAGCAGAACCGGCCGGTCCCGCGCCCACAACCACGACATCATAGATGGTGCTCATAGGTATTTCCTTATACATCGATATATTTCCAGGCCCCTCGACATGGAGCCGGAACAAGCGTATCGCTCAACATCAACCAATATGTTGCACGAGTTGGAGCACGGTGCTTCGACTGAGCTTTGTTTCGCCAGCGGCAAGGGCGTCAAGTGTGGCGTAGGCCAGGGCCAGCGGAAGCTGAATGAAGGACGCAAATGGACCCGGCGGCAACACGGTGGCATAGCGCTCGGCATGCGACAGGTTATGCAACGCGTACTGGGTCATATGCTCTTCCGTCCAGCCAGTGGGAAAAAAATCTACGCCTCGCGCCAGGTCTTCACTGCGATTGCGCAGCATATTGACCGCCTGCAAGCCACGGCCAAATTGGATGGCGTGGCTGCGATGCATCTGTATGCCATCAAACCAGGCCCAGATGTCGCAGAGCAGGACCCCCACAGTCCCGGCCACGGCAAAGGTATAGCCATCCAGGTCCGCCTCGTTTTGAATCTTCCAGCCTCTGGCGATCCAGGAGGCCATGCGCTCGGCCATGGCGGCCGTGGCATCCCAGATACGCGGCGCAATGGCCTCCGGGGCATAGCACGCCCACTCTGCCAGGCGCAGCGACACTTCGGGGAGGGCGTGCCGTGCATTGAAAATCTTGGCAAAGGCATCCTCTGCAAAGTGCGCCTCCTCTGTCTGCGCCTGCAATACCTGGCTGGCGGCGCGCAACAGTCTGACCTTTGTGCGCGCATTCAGGTGTGGATGATCTTCAATTTCGTCAAGCGCGCGCATACAGAGGTAGGCCGAAGCCACAGCCTCTTGCAATCCCGCTGGTAGACGACCAATAGGGATGGAAAACGTGCGACTCGTTTTCTCTAACATCTCCAGTGCTTCACCCGGTGAGACCATTGTGCAACTCCTATCGCGGCATCTAGCCAGGAATATGTGAAAGCGAAACAGACCGAACACAGCCCCCATCATCAATGAACGACAAAGAGGTCTGCTCCGCAAAGAGTACCAGAAAAAGGCGTTTTCGTACATAGCCAGGCGAGCGCGGCCGTAGCAGCGGCCGGCCGGCAAGGGACGCCAACACCGGCGATCCTCTCCAGGGCTTCATACAAATCGCTCACTCTTGGTAGCTGCGTGATTTATCACGTGTGTCAAGCCTCATAAGCATACATATAAGCTGAGAAGAAGGCTCGCTCGCATCCTGTGAGATCGTCACTGGCGTCCCTCTCTGGCGCATAGACGTATCCTCTTCTAGACACGTATAATAGCATATATAAATATTGCACAAGAAGAGACTTTGAAAGGAGTCTGCCCCTATGAGAGCCGTGTTGTGTAAAGAATTTGGGCCACCAGAGAGCCTGGTCCTTGAAGAGGTAGAACCGCTCAAGCCAGGCAAGGGCCAGGTTGTGATCGGCATAAGGGCCTGCGGGCTGAACTTTCCCGATGCCCTCATGATTCAGGGCAAGTACCAGTTCAAGCCATCGATGCCCTTCTCTCCGGGGAGCGAGGTCTCCGGTATCATTAAGGAGGTGGGTGAAGGCGTCACGTCTGTAAAGCGGGGCGACCGCGTGATCGCGGTAACGGGCTCGGGAGGGTTCGCCGATGAGATCATCGCTGCCGAAGCAAAGCTCATCAGCATGCCTGCCGGCGTCGATTTCGCCACCGCAGCGGCCTTTACCATGGCATATGGAACATCCTACCATGCCTTAAAAGATCGCGCGCACCTGGCATCTGGCAACTCCCTGCTGGTGCTTGGAGCGGCGGGGGGCGTGGGTCTGGCAGCGGTCGAGATCGGCAAGTTCCTGGGCGCGCGCGTGATCGCGGCGGCATCGACAGACGAAAAGCTCGCTATCTGCAAACAGTATGGCGCCGATGAGGTCATCAATTACACGACAGAGGATCTGAAGGAGCGCGTGAAGTCGCTCACCAAAGGGCAGGGGGTTGATGTGACCTTTGATCCCGTAGGCGGCAACTATGCTGAGGCGGCCTTACGCAGCACCGGCTGGAAGGGCCGCTACCTGGTCATTGGTTTCGCCTCAGGTGAGATTCCGCGCATCCCGCTCAATCTGACCTTGCTCAAAGGCAGCTCCATCGTCGGCGTCTTCTGGGGCGCTTTCACGGAACGCGAGCCACAGCGCCACCAGCACAACCTCCAGGAATTGTTGACACTGCTGGCCGAGGGCAAACTCAAACCGCATATTTCAGCGACCTATCCACTTGAACAGGCGGCAACGGCGCTCGACGACATGATGCAGCGCAAGGTACAGGGCAAGGCGGTCGTGCTAGTGGAATAAGACTAAGTACACAGAAGCGCTTTCACGAGGGAGCAAGCGGAAATCCCTGCTCTCTCGTGAGGCCAGGAAGGAGCAGGCAATGACAAAGCTATATATCGCGCTTGAAGAGGCCCTGGCGGTAGTTCGCCAGCACAATGGCGAATGGGTAGCAGATCTCCAACTGGTAGGCAACCAACCACAGTGTGTGGCAGTGGACCCTCTGCGTCCGGAGCAGGCCTACTGTGGCACTCCCGACCAGGGATTGTGGCATAGCAGCGATGGGGGTAAAACCTGGCAGCCTGCCGGCGCGGGTATTACACACAAGCAGGTCACGGCAGTGGCTGTCAGTGCGACGGAACGGGTAGAGGGCTACGGCGTGCTCTACGCCGGCACGGAGCCAAGC
>JALYVR010000229.1:0-7079 GCA_030853145.1 Chloroflexota bacterium
GTCTCCACGTGCCAGCGGCCATCCTCCAGGGGTTCGGCGCGCTCGATGCGCGTGCCCAGCAGCACCTTCCCGCCCAGCTCGGTGATACGCTCCACCAACCGCTCATACAACTGCTGAAAGCCGCCGCGCAGGTAGCCCAGACTGGTTGTGCGATCATGAAAGCGCGCCCAGAACCACGGCAGGGCCACCTGGTCGTGCAGGGCCCCAAACTTACCCTCGAACATCGGCTCAAACACCATCTTGTACGGCCGCTTGCCCATCCAGCGCGAGAGCCAGGCGGCGGCGGTCTTGCCCTCGAAAGGCCACGCCGGCGCCAGCTTGAGCACGGCGCCGACAGCGGCCACGCGCAGACGCTCGTCAAGTCGCCACGGCGCGAAGCGCAGCAGCGTCAGCGGGGAGTCCAACTGCTGGATCTGCCCGCCCACCAGGGTGACGGTGCGCGGGCGCGACCAGATCAATTGGTCGCCCAGGCCGAGTTCGTTGATGAGTTTGATAGCGTTGGTATCGGTGCGAAACAGGTGATGATAGAACTTCTCCAGCCAGGCACCATCTATCTGAAAGCCGGCCGCCAGCCCGCCAGCCACCGGCTCCTGCTCGAAGACAATCACGCTCTGCCCCGCCTGTGCCAGGCGATAGGCCGTCACCAGGCCCAGCGCCCCTCCGCCAAATACCGCGTATTCCATCATTTATATCCCTTACTCTGTTTAATGGGTCGCCTCCTGCCCCGATCGCCAGCGCAGATTCGGCTTGCGGGCCGCCAGCGCCTGGTCGAGCCGGCCAACGGGCGTGGTGTGGGGAGCCGTCTTGACGATCTCTGGATTGCTGCGCGACTCCTCGGCGATCTGGCGCATCACGCTCACGAAGGCGTCGAGCGTCTCACGCGTCTCCGTCTCCGTCGGCTCGATCATCATGGCCTCGTGGACGATCAGCGGGAAGTAGATAGTCGGCGCGTACATGCCGAAGTCGAGCAGGCGCTTGGCGATATCCAGGGCCGTGATGCCGCTCTCTTTCTTCTGGCGCTCGGCCGTGGCCACAAACTCGTGCTGGCAGGTCTGCGGATAGGCGATGTCGTAATCGGAGGCCAGTTCGTGCTTGAGGTAGTTGGCGTTGAGGATGGCGCTCTGCGAGACGTGCAGCAGGCCAGCGGGGCCATACGTGCGAATGTAGGTGTAAGCGCGCACGAGTACGCCGAAGTTCCCCTTGTTGGCGCGCATCTTGCCGATGGACTGTGGTCCCGCCTCCTCCCAGTAGTAGCCGTTCTCACCTTTGGCAGGCAGCGGACCAGGCAGGAAGGGTACGAGATGCTCTTTGACGCCGATGGGTCCTGCGCCGGGACCGCCGCCGCCGTGCGGCGTGCTACAGGTCTTGTGCAGGTTGAAATGCACTACGTCGAAGCCCATATCGCCGGGGCGTGTGATGCCCAGCACGGCATTAGCGTTGGCACCATCGTAGTACAACTGCCCACCGGCCTCGTGTACCATCTGCGCGATCTCCACGATCTTGCTATCGAAGAGGCCCAGCGTGTTGGGGTTGGTCATCATGATGGCGGCCACGTCGGCGGCATGCGCGTCCAGCAACGTCTTCAGGTGCTCCATGTCGATGCCGCCCGTACGCGGATCGGACCTGACCTCGACGGCCCTGTAGTCGGCGAGCGTGGCGCTGGCCGGGTTGGTGCCGTGCGCGTTGTCAGGGATCAACACGAGGTTGCGATGACCCTGGCCCTGGCTCTCGTGATAGGCCTTGATGAGCATCAGGCCGGTCAATTCACCGTGCGCGCCGGCCGAGGGTTGCAGGGTCACGCGGGCCATGCTGGCGATCTCGGCCAGGTACTGCTCCAACTCGTACTGCAACTGGATAGCGCCCTGCACTGTGCTGTCGGGTTGTAGCGGGTGGATACGCGCGAAGCCCGGCAGGGAGGCCATATCCTCGTTGATTTTAGGATTATATTTCATGGTACAGGAGCCGAGGGGGTAGAAGCCCGTATCGACGCCGAAGTTGCGTTGCGATAGATGCGTGTAGTGGCGCACCACCTCGATCTCGCTCACCTCCGGCAGGATGGCCGGTTCCGCACGCAGCAGATGAGCTGGCACCAGGCTCTCCAGCGCCTCTGTTGGCACATCCATAGCCGCCATCGTGGCGCAGCGCCTGCCGGGGGCGCCCTTCTCGAAAATCAGATCCTCAACGCTCATGCCTGCACCTCCTTCAAGGCAGCAACCAGGCGATCAATATCTTCCCTTGTGCGCGTCTCGGTGACGCAGAAGAGTACGTGATTCTCCAGGCCGGGATAGGGCTGGCTCAGGTCATAGCCGCCGATAATATCCATCTGCAAGAGATGCTGCTGGAGCTTCGCCGCCAGCGCCGGGGTCTTGATTACGAATTCATCAAAGAAAGGACCGCTGAAGGCAGCCTGGTAGCCGGGCAGAGCCGCGATCTGGCGCTGAGCGTAGTGCGCCTTCTGGAGACAGAGTTCGCCCAGCTCGCGAAAGCCCTGCTTGCCCAGGGCGGCCAGGTAGATCGTGGCGCCCACCGCCAGCAGCGACTGGTTAGTGCAGATATTGGAGGTGGCGCGCTCGCGGCGGATATGCTGCTCGCGCGTCTGGAGCGTCAGCACGTAGCCAGTCTGCTGCTCGCCGCCCTCCTCGACCGTCTGCCCGACGAGGCGGCCGGGCAGCAGGCGCATGAATTTCTGCTTGCTCGCCATAAAGCCAAGCGCGGGGCCGCCATAGCTCATGGGGTTGCCGAAGCTCATCAACTCGCCCACGGCGACATCGGCGTTGTACTGCGCGGGCGGCGCGAGGATACCCAGGGAGGCCGGCTCGGTGATGGCGGCGATAAAGATACCCTTGCCCTTGTGCGCGATAGGTTCAATGGCGTGCATATCTTCGATGCAGCCAAAGAAATTCGGCTGCTGCACCACTACGGCGGCGGTGGTCGGACTGACGGCGGCATCCAGATCTTCAAGCGAGGTCACGCCGTTGCGCGTAGGCGTCTCTTTGACGCTGAAGCCACGCGCGTGGGCATAGGTTTGTAGCACACGGCGGTACTGGGGATCGACACCCTCGGAGACCACCACTTCGCCGCGCCCGCCGGGACCGAGCGCCATAAAGACGGCCTCGACGACAGCGGTAGCCCCATCATAGAGCGAGGCGTTGGCGATATCCAGGCCCGTCACCTGGCAGACCATCGTCTGGAACTCGTAGATCGCCTGCAACATGCCCTGGCTAACCTCTGGCTGGTAGGGCGTGTACGAGGTAACGAACTCCGAACGGCGCTGCAAATGCGGTACGACGCTGGGTATGTAGCGATCGTAGCTGCCGGCGCCCAGGAAGGAGATCGTGCTGTCCAGATCCTTATTCCTGTTCGCCATAGCGCCCATCACACGTTTGAGATCAGGCTCGGACAGGGCGGGTGGCAGGTCGAGGGGTTGACGCAGGCGCACATGTTCTGGCACCGGCGCCAGCAACTCCTCCAGCGCAGAAAGCCCCAACCGCTCTAACATCGCCTGCTGGTCTGCCGGCGTATTTGGTACGTATCCCATTGGACAATGCTCCTGTTAGCGACCCTCAAGATAGGCTTTATACTGGTCGGCGCTCATCAGCTTCTCGACTTCGGCCAGGTCGCTCAGCTTGACTACCAGCATCCAGCCCTGCTCGTAGGGGCTGTCATTGATGAGTTCTGGCGTCTCTTTCAAGGCCTCATTGACCTTGACGACCTCGCCGCTGACCGGAGAATCAAGCTCGGAGGTGGCTTTGACGGACTCGATATCGCCGAACTTCCCTTTGAGTGAAAGGGTCTGGCCCGCGCCCCAGGGCAGCTCGACATACACGATATCGCCAAGCTGGTCCTGAGCGTAGTCGCTGATGCCGATAGTAGCCTGATCGCCCTCGACGCGCACCCATTCATCGGTCTCGCTGTATTTGAGGTCGGCTGGATGATTAAGACTTGCCATACACGCTCTCTCTTTCTGTGGCGGACGCGATCAATCGCGTCCCGCCCGTTTCGTCAAGCTTCATTCGATAGCCTTATGTGTAGTGGCGCCCCTTGCGGGCGCCATGTCACCGACGCCATGTCCCACCGGCTATTTTTTGCGTTTATAAAACGGCAGGGCCACGATCTGCGCTGCCGCGCGTTTCCCGCGTATATCGATCTGGACCGTGTGTCCAACGGCCGCGTGGGATGTTTCGATATAGCCCATACCGATATTCTTGTTCAGCGTGGGACTGGGTGCGCCGCTGGTGAGTACGCCGCTGGGCTGCTCGTTATCGTAGATAGCATAGCCGGCGCGCGGCACGCCTCGCTCGACCAGTTCGATGCCGATGAGTTTGCGTTTCAGTCCCTGCTCGCGTATCTGTAGCAGCGCGTCGCGGCCGATGAAGTCGCCTTTATCCAATTTTACGGTCCAGTTCAAGCCGGCTTCGAGCGGGTTCGTCTGCTCATCAAGTTCGTGGCCGTAGAGGCACAGCCCCGCCTCCAGGCGCAGGGTATCGCGCGCGCCCAGACCGGCAGGCAGCAGGCCGCGCTCTTTGCCGGCAGCCAGCAGATCGCGCCACAGTTTGGGAGCATCGACGGGGGGGCAGTAGAGTTCAAAGCCGTCCTCGCCGGTATAGCCCGTGCGCGAAACGATGCAGGTCACGCCATCCACCGTACCGGGTTCGCAGTGATAATAACGGATGCTCGCCAGGTCAACATCGCTGAACGGCTGCAGAATGGCCTGCGCCTCCGGTCCCTGCAGGGCCAGCAAGGCCGTGGTCTCCGACTGATTCGTCAGGGAGACATCCTTGAAGCCTCGCGCCTGCTGCTCAAACCAGGCGAAATCTTTGTCGATGTTGGCGGCGTTGACCACCACCATATAATGCATCTCCGCCAGCCGGTAGATCAGCAGGTCGTCGATCACGCCCCCAGTGGGGAGGCAGAGCGGGGAATAGAGGGCCTGCTGGATCGCCAGGCGCGCGATATCGTTCGGCACAAGATATTGCAGGAAAGCCAGCGCGCCCGCTCCCTCGACCTTCAATTCGCCCATGTGGCTCACATCAAAAAGCCCCGCGTGTGTGCGTACCGCCCGGTGCTCCTCCAAAATACCGCTATACTGCACAGGCATATCCCAGCCGCCAAAATCCACCATCCTGGCTCCAAGCTGCCGATGTTGCTCATAGAGCGGGGTGTGTTTCAGTGGGGTCGCCGCAGCGTCATGTGTTGTCATCGTTGACTCCTCAGAGAGGCTATAGAGGCTCTGTAATGTTCCCACTATATCAGATTTTACACGAAGCGTCGAGGGCCTCTTAAAGATGGGCGGACCGGGACGCGTCTGCGACTTTCTTAGTGATAGCATCAGCAAAACGTTCTACTGCAGAGGGGGCCAGCGGTAACCATAGCCCAGGCTCCACAAGCTCTACCTCCATGAGACGGAGGTTCGCGTTTTCGTCGCGCACAATGTCAACTCGCGCATACAATATAGGCGAGGAGAGCCTGGCAAGAACCTTTTGTGCAAAATGGAGTTCCTCTTCTTGAGGAACAAGGAGTTGAGGCACAAAGGGCGCCTTTTGAGAAGGAACAGACTGCATCCGGGTGGAAAGGTCCGCGCCAAGGGCCGGGCGGCGCCTTACGGCATGCGTGAACGCACCATCAATGAAAACGAGAGAATGCTCCCCAGGATCAATGACGGCCGGGAAAAAAGGCTGCATGAGCATATCCTGGGAGGCCAGCAGATCATCGAGATGCTGCTGCCCCTGCGCCACGGTCTCTTCCTTTACTAGCAGTGTCGCATACGCACTGGCTGACACCGCCGGTTTGATCACCACTTCCGTCCAGCCATGTTCTCTCATCAGCCGACTAAGATCGACGGATGTTCTCTGCGCAAGCCACAGCGTCGGGATGATGGAAATGCCGTCGCGTTCGAGGTCGCGCAGATAGCTTTTATGGGTATTCCAGCCGAGCAGAGAAAAAGGGTTCCAGAGAGCATGCAGTTGCGAGACGGACTGAGCCCAGTCAACGAATGAGGCCAGCGGCGCCCCGCTCGCCCTCTCCCCCTACGATACCTGGATACCCACGCGCTCCAGCAAGCGACGACTGACCTCCGCGCGGTGTTTGTGGGGCATGCGGCCGGGTACGGAGTGCGAATCCGAGCCTGTGCTGAAGAGCAGGTCATGTTTGCGCACATATTCCAGGTAGGTCTCGATGAGATCAGGGGTGTGATAGGGATGGTACACCTCAATACCATCGAGCGGGACCTCCGCACGCACCTGGTCGAGCAAGTCGGGATCGTAGAAGGTGAAGTTTCTATCACGGCGGCCGGGGTGCGCGATGAGGGAGACAGCTCCACTGGCATGCGCGGCCTCCACCGTCTCTGCCATGTCAGCCATCATGGAGCGGAAGCCGGCCTCTTGAATCATCTGCAAGCCCGCCTGCCAGTCGCGAGCATAGCCGTGCTCCATGAGCAGGCGTATATTGTCGCGCGGGAGACGCAGTACGCCGCCGTTATCCGCCAGCACTTCCTGCATGCGCGGGAAATCATGGCCCTGGCGCCGCAATTCAGCGTGGACCTCGTGGGTATTCTCCAACTGGCGTCGAACAACGCCTCCGGTCACGGCCAGCAGTTGATTATTTTCGGGATTAAAGCCGTAGCAGAGCACATGGCCCATCTTGCCATGCCACTCCGTGCTCATCTCGACGCCCGCCAGGACAGGCAGGCCCTGTTTAGCGGCCAACTGCTGAATGCCGGCCACCGTATCGACGTGGTCATGATCGGTCACAGCAACCAGATCAAAGCCCTCGCTCACCAGGTAATCGATGAGCTGTTCGGGGGGCCAGCGCCCATCGCTATAGTTTGTGTGCATATGCAGATCGATCGAGGCGTCGGGGGAAAGCGTGAGATGCGAAGTCAGCGGCTCCAAAACAACAAACTCCTTATTATGGCATGCTAATGAAACATGATGTATGGTTACATAGTATGGTACCACATTTCGGAGCAAGCGGTGGACCTTGCTCGGTCAGGCCTCGTGATTCGTAGGGGCGAAGGCTTGCCCATTCGTTGATACTGTAGAGGGAGCGAGATATCGTGTTGGAACAGGGCACTCCCTGGC
>JALYVR010000229.1:7089-7396 GCA_030853145.1 Chloroflexota bacterium
GGCTAGATGAAGGGTGCGAAAAGCCGTCGCCCCTACGGGTCGTGGTCGGAGGGAATCACCAGCGGAAGCAGTAGCCGACGCCGCGTACGGTCTGGATCAGGCGGGGGTTGGCCGGGTCCTCCTCGATCTTCTCGCGCAGCCAGCGTACATGCACATCGACGGTCCTGGTGTCGCCGGCGTAGTCGTAGCCCCAGACGTTGTGGAGCAACTGATCGCGTGTCAGGACGGTACCCCGGTTGCGTACCAGGTAGGTGAGCAGGTCGAACTGTTTGGGCTGCAACTCCAGTTCCTGGTCGCGGGAGATGAC
>JALYVR010000230.1 GCA_030853145.1 Chloroflexota bacterium
CTCGTATCCTGTCAATAAGTACGCGTTCGGCATCGGGGCTCGTGTCAATCGATTGTGTTTTCATCCGCGTTTCTCCACAAATGGGCGCCTGATAAAAAAATCACCAACTACAAGCCCCTTCTACACATCCAGACTCGCATTCTTCGCGTGGCTCTCGATGAACCGCTTGCGGGGCGCGACCTCGTCGCCCATCAGCATATTGAAGATCTTGTCGGCCTCGACGGCCTCTTCGATGCTGACCTTCAGGACGGTGCGCTTCTCCGGGTCCATGGTGGTGTCCCACAGGGTATCAGGGTTCATCTCGCCCAGACCTTTGTAGCGGCCGACCTCCGGCTCTTTGCCGTTGTGGCCCGCTTTGTACTCTTCGATCAGGGCATCGCGTTCCTCTTCGGTGTAGACATAATGCACCTGCTTGCCCATCTTGACGTGGTAGAGCGGCGGCTGCGCGATATATAGGTGACCGTCGGCGATCAGCGGTTCCATGTAGCGGAAGAAGAAGGTCAGCAGCAGTGTGCGGATGTGCGCGCCGTCAACGTCAGCATCGGACATGATCACGATGCGTCCGTAGCGCAGTCGCGTCATGTTGAACTGATCGCCGATGCCCACGCCGATGGCGGTGATGATGTTCTTGACCTCTTCGTTCTTGAGCATCTTGTCGAGCTGGGCGCGCTCGACGTTGAGGATCTTGCCGCGCAGGGGCAGGATGGCCTGGAAGTGACGGTCGCGACCCTGTTTTGCGCTCCCGCCCGCGGAGTCGCCCTCCACGAGGTACAGCTCGCAGCGGTCGGGGCGCCGCTCGGAGCAGTCGGCGAGCTTGCCGGGCAGCGTGGTATCCAGGACGTTCTTGCGCTGGATCAGGTCGCGGGCGGCGCGGGCGGCCTCGCGCGCCTTGGCGGAGAGCAGGCACTTCTCGATCATGGCCTTGGCCTCGCTGGGCGTCTCCTCCAGGTACTTGGTCAGCATCTCGGCGGTGACCGCCTCGACGATGGGGCGCACCTCGGCGTTGTTCAGCTTGGCTTTGGTCTGCGCCTCGAACTGGGGATTGGGGACCTTGACGCTCACCACGGCCGTCAGACCCTGGCGCACATCTTCTCCTGTCAGGTTGCTGTCTTTCTCCTTGAGCAGGTTCATCTTGCGCGCGTAATCGTTGAGCGTGCGCGTGAGCGCGCTGCGGAAGCCAGTGATGTGCATGCCGCCGTCGACGGTGTTGATGCCGTTGGCGAACGAGAACTCGGTGGCGTTCCAGCTATCGTTGTACTGGAAGGCGACTTCGACCTTCACGTGGTCTATCTCGCGCGTCGTGCTGACCGGGCGGTTCTGCACACAGATGCGGTTCTTATTGAGGTAGCGCACAAACGAGACCAGACCGCCTTCGAAGTAGAAGGTCACTTCGCGATCAGCGCGCTCGTCGTACAGGTGGATCGTCATGCCCTTGTTCAGGTAGGCCATCTCGCGGAAGCGCTGGGCCAGGATCTCGAAGCTATAATCGCGGCTCTCCATGACCGTCAGGTCGGGCAGGAAAGAGGTGGTGGTGCCGCGCTCCTCGGTCGGCCCCAGGTCCTGCAGGGGCGTGACGGCGACGCCTTTTTCGTAGCGCTGGCAATAGTGTTTGCCTTCACGCCTCACATCGACCTGGCACCACTCGGAAAGCGCGTTCACCACCGAGACACCCACCCCGTGCAGTCCGCTACTGATCTGGTAGCCGCCGCCGCCGAACTTGCCACCGGCGTGCAGGATGGTCATCACCACTTCCAGCGTGGAGAGGCCGGGCCGCTGGTGATGCTCTTCTATCGGGATACCGCGCCCGTTATCCTCTGTGGTCACTGAGCTATCGTCGTGAATGGTGACCGTGACGGTGTCCGCCCAGCCGGCCATCACTTCGTCGATGCTGTTATCAACAACCTCGGTGATCAGATGGTGCAGGCCGCGCTGATCGGTCGCGCCGATATACATGCCGGGACGGACACGGACGGCCTCCAAGCCTTCGAGAATCTGAATATTCTGCTCGCCATAGCCATCATCATGACCAGAGTTATTCGTGGTCTTTCCATTGCCGTTCCCGTGCCCGCTGCCATTGCTGCCAGTATGCAATTGAGCGTCGTCGGCTGCCTGTTCTGCCATTACTGATTCTCTTGTTTTTGCCATAGAGTCCGCACGTTCCTTTTGCAATAACCGTGTATGATATACCGATAGCGAAGCGTTCCCCTGGATGTATTTGTGAACTGATGTTCACACTGTATATAACATGTATGCCCGGCCTCTTTCGTTTCTAAATCAGGTGGGCAAGGGGAAGAGCTTAGCGGGGATAGACCACGCCTGTATATATTTTCCGCTAGAGTAGAGAAAATGCGGCAATGGAGCCACATCTGTGCTCCTAATATTATACCATATTTGTGCCGATTAGCCAAGCAGAGAAGTGGCCTGGGGCGCTGTACCCGCTATTAAATCTAGCGCGCCGATTCAGCAGACGTAGGGGCCGGGTGTATGCCTCACAGCGAGCGCGATACAGCGGGAACCCTACGTCAGGGATGCGAACACGCGATCAATAGCGATTGCCGCTTAAAGGCCCGCTCATCGGGATACCTGGGGCGGACCCGCTGGGGATGCCAGACATCGGTCCCATGCCCATACCTGGTATGCCCGGCATGCTCTGCATCGGCATCGGCATCAGGTTGGTGGCGCAGTAGGGGCAGAACGACCAGCGCAGCTCCAGCAGGCGCTCGCACTTGGGGCAGGCCCGCTTGAGCTTTTGCCCGCAGGAGGGACAGATCTGGAAGTCGGTCTCGACGCGCGCGTGGCAGTTGTTGCAGGTCTGGCGCTCAGTCATCTCCGCCAGCAGGGATTCTTCCTCCAACTGGCGCTCGTAGATCTCGGCCAGCGTCTGCCGGGGGCGCACAATCATATATATGAAAAGTCCACCGATGAAGAAGACGGTTACTAACGCAGTCGCGAGCACGCGGGTGATCAGATCCTGGGATCGTGAGCTAACGTCGCGCCATGTCCACCAGATTAAACTCACCCAAAAAATGACGGTAAAGGCCACCAGAAAGCTCACAATGAACCCCAGCGCCTTGCTCAGGGTATCGAGCAGATTTGTTCCGGTTGCTCCCAGCACAAAATTCATATTTGCTATCACAGGCTACTTGCCCCTTTCAGAATAGACATAGCTTAGCACACTATTACAACGCTTACGCTCAACAAAAAGTCATCCTATAGGACTAACGATATGGACCTATGACAAGGGTCATCCGCCTCCCGCACACGGACGCGGCAAGCCGGGTCCCTACGCGGGGGATTGTCCGTCAATCAACGTTGATAGTGTACTACTACTGGAACAATATCGTTGTTATTCCTCCCGCACGTATCCCCACATGAATAGATTTCGTGTACGGGTGCCGCTTCGGCTCACCTTGTCGGCGGACAAGGTCTGCGTCCCCTCCTGTTGTCTCTCCCGCGTCCTCTTCCTCGCTCCATTCAAGTTGCTCTTGCGGCTCCTCTAATAAGTTTGTCACAAAAGCTTTGCTGCAAACAAGCCCTGGTCGGATGCTGGCTTCAACCGCGTGGTCAAGCGGGTTGTATACACGCACAACCATGCCGTCGCCCGCGTTGCCGCGTTTGATCGCGCTCACTACCAGCGCGCGCGGCTCAACCTCCACCAGCGCTATGCGCGTGGGGAGCCGGCCCTCGTGTTGTTCGGTAACTACGGCGCGCACGGGCAGATTGAACGCCTGCGCCTCGCGCAGCACCAGCGCCTCCTGATCCACCCAGGCGCCGCTGTGGGAGACCAGCGCGTAGTCAAACTCCTGCCGCCCCAGGCACTGGCCCTCCGGCGTATACTCCATCGGTCCCGCGTGTCCCTGGCGCGTCGAGAGGTCCCCGCGCGAAAGCCAATCGATGCAGCGCAGCAGCGTGACGGCTACCGCGACCTGACCAGTCGCGACACCGGGACCGTCGCGCAGGATCTCGTATTCGGGCAGCCCCCGGTTCAAGACACCCAGCCCCAGCTCTCCATTGCTGACATCGACAAAGCGCTTCTGCGGGAAGACACTGACTGGCTCCTCCGCCCACTCGCTGACATTCGTGGGGCGCGGCACGGCGATAGGTCGGGTGCGCACCTCGAAGGTTCCCTCGGCGGCGGCATATTCTACGTTATATGGCACAGGGAAGAGTACGCGCAATCGATGGTCCTTGACCCGGTTATCCACCACGGTGTGAATATCAACGCGCCGCGCCCCTGGCGTGAGCGAGATAGCGCTGCTGATGGCGCAGATCTCTGTCTCCACGCCGCGCGCATCGCGATTGACAGCGCAGGCAGTGGGCAACGCCCAGCGACCACTGACACGCAGCACGGCGCGCACGGGACCCGCGTTTACCAGATCGATGCGTGGCGGTTCTATTGGCGCGCTCACCAGCGTCTCCCGAGCAGGCGGGCAGTAGGTATATAAATCGCCCACGTCCCCGCCATCCACAAAGCGGTTCAGGCCCGTGAAGAGCGCGCCGGTTTGCTTATCGCTTAGCGTCAGGGTACCATCGTCCGGGTTGGCCTCGACGCGATAGAACTCGTTCTCAATGCTGTGCGGCTGGCAGGCCAGGGGACTCACCGGCGCGGGGCGCGGCTCCCCTTTGAGGCCATGTGGATAGAGCCAGAACGTCTTCAGGCCATGAGCCGGCAGATCAGCAGCCGCAAAGTCAATGACCTCCTGCGCCTGGTCCACTACGGCCACCTCCAGCGTATGGATATCTTCGCGCTGCAATAAGGCCAGCAGTTGCTGTTCGGCGGCGAACAGTTCCTGCTCATCGATGTTCACACGCCCACGGGGGGCGATCATCATCTCGACGCGTTCAACGCCCACCTCCTGGGTGGCCTCTATATGGATATGCGTGATCTCGCGCGGATCATCGGGCTGGCCCAGTGTCGTCATAATGATATCGTGAGCCATGCCGATAAGCTGCCCGGCCGATTTGATATCTGACAGCGCCACGACGGCAGCGAGCATATCGCGCAGGATGCGCCGCGTACCCAGTTCCCGCTGCCGCTGGTTGACGAGGTGGTAGAGCATCTGCTCGCCGCGCTCATCAACGATGATCGCGTTGCGCAGCGAGCCGGGGATCTCCACCCCGGTCAGTACAGCGGTTGTGTACGGTCCTGGGGCGGAGTTAAACACCACGATGGGTACCGGCTGGTAGCGCGCATGCGGCGCCTCGAAGGGACCGACTGTATGCGTCTCGCGCGCCAGGGTCAGCAACGCCTGCGTCACGACGTTCTCGCCTATCTGCTGGCTCTGCGCGAAACGTACGCTATTTTCCCTGTGAACCTGATCGACGCTACAGCCGCAGATGCTGTCGTGGGGATGGTTCTGCAAGAGGTAGCGCCAGGCCAATCTGACTAACCCCTGTGGATAGGCTGCTCCCAGTTGCCAGGCCCAGGCCGTCAGCGGCTCGACCCAGTGTTCGAGCAGGTGTTCGGTCACGGCGTTCTGCTGCTTGATCCACATGCGCGTGGAGAGAACGGAAGGCAGCAGGTGCGCGTACTGGCTGTCTCGCATCTCGCCGCTCAAGGTTCTGAGCGGCGGCGCGCCTGGCTGCTCGCTGTGCGCGCGTATCGTCGCGATATACTGCGGCAGGGTCCCGATCTGGAGATGAATGCCGCTGTAATGAGGTTTCCCGTTCTGGCTGGCATGCGCGAAGCGTTCCAGGATCTGCTCGTGTCTGGGATCGATGTGGGCCAGCAGCTTATTGGCGGCCTCGATGGTCGCCGGCAGGCCGGCCTGGGCCTCCAGGTGGTCGGAGCCGTTCATGAACAGCACGGTATTGGTGGTGGCCTTCGCCAGCAAGGGAATGCTCAGCAGTTCTACGCGGGTCGCGAAGTCCTCTGGAGTTAGTGGCATCATGCGCGCATTCCCGTAGCCATCGGGCAGGTAGATGACCAGCACCTGCGCGCCACCGGGGGCAGCCCAATAAAACTCGCTTTCGCGCGCCTCCGCGCTTACACCACGCCAGAAGACGGCGGTATCGATGCCGAAGCCCTGTAGAATCTGCGGCATCTGGGCGATATGTCCAAAGCAATCGGGGAGATAGCCGACGCGCATCGGCTCCCCGAACTCGGCGGCCCTCTTCAAGCCGATCTGGAGATTGCGGATCAGCGACTCACCGCTCACTAGAAACTCGTCGGGCTGCAAGTACCAGGGACCCACCAGGATGCGCCCGGCGCGGGTGTATTTCTTGAGGCGCTCCTCCTGCTCCGGCTCTACCTCCAGGTAGTCGTCTAGCACAATGGTCTGCCCATCAAGCATGAAATAGCTGAAGCCCGGCTCGTGGTCCAGGATATCCAGCAGCTTATCGATGGTGCGCACCAGCCGGACGCGAAACTGCTGGAAGGTCAGATACCATTCACGGTCCCAATGCGTGTGTGGCACAAGAATAATGTTGAGCTGTTCGGACATTATCTCCCTCTCCTGATTTTCTACCTCATCAGCAGGTTATTGGGCAACCAATTCGCCCCGGCACAGAGCGACCGCCAGGGATCGCCCGTACATAGTATTATAGTATTGCGCGTAATGGCGCGCCACCATCGGTGTGGTGATATTATACAGGATGAGGCATCATCAGGCAACTTTGCAAACCGTAAAGCGCCTTCTTCACGGTTTAGCAACCGGGCTACGATACGAGTCCCTACGCGGAAAGGGGCCGTCTCACCCGTTCTATGAAATTTGACAGAGTACTACGCAGATTACACAAGCAACGGAAAGGAAGCCATCTTATGAACAAGCCATCACGCCTGACACCAATAGGGCGGCTGCGCGAGCGCCTGCTGCCGCTCACCACGGATACCGCGTGGGGGCGGCGAGCGGCGTACTGGCTGGGAAGAACTCTGGGCGGCCTGGAGTACCGCTTGAAGCGCATCCGTCCATCTGGCGACATTCCCTGGACACCGTTGAGGCGACCACTCGCCGAGGCCACGGTGGCTCTGGTAACTACCGGCGGCGTGCATCTCTGCTCCCAGTCCCCGTTCAACCTGCATTCGGACGCATCGTTTCGCGTCATCCCCCGCGGCGCCTCGCGCGAGGAACTCTGTATCACTCACGAACACTACGACCGGCGAGACGCGGGCGCTGACCCGAACCTGGTCTTTCCCCTGGAGCGGCTGCTGGAACTGGAGGCGGCGGATATCATCGGGCGAGTAGCAGATGCTCATTATAGCTTTGGCTTTGTCGAGTATCCGCAGGAGTTGCAGGCTCCCGGCCGGCAGGTCGGCACACTGCTCGCGCAGGCCCACATCGACCTGACAATCCTGGTGCCTGCCTGACCCATCTGCACGCGGTCCGTGGGGCTGCTCGCACGCGAAATCGAGGCCTGCGGCGTCACAACCGTCGCGCTGGCGCTGGTCCAGGAG
>JALYVR010000231.1 GCA_030853145.1 Chloroflexota bacterium
GGCTGAAGGAGAGTCAGTTGCAGGAGCTTCAGCGCCAGCGCCGGATACTTATGAGTATTGTGCAGATGCGCTTCCCTGCGCTGGAGTCCCTGGCGAGTGAACGTGCAGAGCATATCCACGATCCCCAGGTCCTGCAGGAGGTGATTATCTCGCTGCTTTCAGCGTCCAGTGAGGAGAGGGCGACGGAATATATTACCGGCGCGGCCAATGGGAAGCTAGACTAATCATTGTCCGGTCGGGGCTATGAGTCGCAGGGAGGTTTGTCTGGCAGGATACCTCCCTGCTCATACGGACAAAGGTAACCCTGTCACTGTGTGACATCGTGCGCGGCGAGAAGAGGGTACCTTCTGTCTTCCATCATCCCATCGGGGGCTGGGTGTGATACAATAGCAGGGGTCAGGCTCTGACGGATAGCTATGAAGCGCCGGGCCATGCTATTTACGCGCTATTTTTTTATGGATAATGATGATGTTAGAACACAAGGATCTCAAAGATTTATTGGTGGGGCTGAACGAGCCGCAGCAGCAGGCGGTCACCACGACCGAGGGGCCGGTGCTCATTCTGGCGGGGCCGGGGAGCGGGAAGACGCGGGTCATCACGCACCGCATCGCCTATCTCGCGCAGCACAAACACATCTCGCCCTGGCGTATCCTGGCCGTGACCTTTACCAACAAGGCCGCGCGCGAGATGCGCGAGCGCCTGGAGAAACTGGTGAGCATCAATGCGTCCAGGGAGATGACTATCGGCACCTTCCATGCCGTGTGTGTGCGCGTCCTGCGCACGGAGGCCGAGAGCCTGGCGCCCATGGGACTAAGCAAATCCTTTGTGATCCTTGATACCGACGATCAGAACTCGCTGGTGAAACAGGCCGTCAGAGCCTTGAACCTTGACGAGAAGCTGTATCGCCCAACGGCCATGCAGGGCGCTATCTCGCGCGCGAAAAATGCTATGCTCTCCCCAGATCAGGCGGCCGAGCAGGCCAGGAAATATGTGGAGGAGGTGGCGGCACGAGTCTATAAGCAGTACCAGAAGCTCCTGCGCGCCAATAACAGCGTCGATTTCGATGACCTGCTCATGCTGACGGAGCAACTGTGGCGACGCGACCCCGAGATCCTGCAGCGCTACCAGAAACGCTGGCATTATATACACGTCGACGAGTTCCAGGATTGCAACCTGCCGCAATACAAACTGATACGCCTGCTGGGCTATGGCACGACCGACCGGCACGAGGGCCTGGGCAACGTCTGCGTGGTGGGCGATGATGACCAGATGATCTACTCCTGGCGTGGGGCAAGCGCCGAGAATGTGCAGCGCTTCGAACACGATTTCCCGCACTCCAGGATTATCATGCTGGAACAGAATTATCGCTCGACGCAGAACATCCTAGATGCCGCCCAGAACGTGGTGCGCCAGAACATCACGCGCAAGGACAAGCAGTTGTGGACCGCGCACGGCACCGGCGAGAAGGTCATCCTGCACGAGGCCTACGACGATGAGGCGGAGGGCCTCTATGCCGCGCACGAGATCAACCGCCTGCTGGCGCGTGGACAGATCAATAGACTCAGCGACGTGGCCGTCATGTATCGCACCAACGCGCAGTCGCGACCAATTGAAGAGCAGTTCCTGCACTCGAACATCCCCTATAAAGTCATAGGCAGCCGCAAGTTCTACGAACGCAAAGAGATCAAGGACATGCTGGCCTACCTGCGCCTGCTGCTGAACCCGAACGACGAGTTGAGCCTGCAACGCATCATCAACGTGCCCAATCGCAAAATCGGACCCAAGACGCTGGGCGACCTCCAGCAATGGGCCAGCATGAATCGTCTCTCGTCCTACGATGCCTTGCAGCAGATTGAGCGGCATCCCACGCTGGGGAAGGCCGCCAAGAGCGCCCTGGTGGGTTTCGCAAAGCTGATGGCGGACTTCAGAGAATCCATCGAGGAACTGCACTTGCCAGAGCTACTCGATAGGATCGCGGAGCGCACCGGCTATGGTCCAGAACTGCGGGCCACTCCGGAAGGTGAGGAGCGTTGGAGCAATATCCTGGAACTGCGACGCGTGGCCGAGGATTACTCGGAGCTTGAGACGTACAACGCGCTTGAACTCTTCCTGGAGAACGTGGCGCTGGTGGGCGGGGCCGACACCTCGCAGACGAGCGAGGACGGCTCGCTGCTCAGGGATGAAGACCGCGATTCGGTGACCCTGATCACGCTGCACGCTGCTAAAGGACTGGAGTTCCCCGTTGTCTTCATCGTCGGCATGGATGAAGGCTCGCTCCCGCATGCTCGCTCGGTCGATAAGCCGGAGCAGTTGGAGGAGGAGCGGCGCCTGGCCTACGTTGGCTTCACACGAGCCATGCAGCGTCTCTACCTGGTACGCGCGCGCTACCGCTCATTTTTCGGCGAGAGGCGTCCCACCGAGGCCTCCCGCTTCCTTGAAGACATTCCGGCCACCCTCGTGCAGGACAACACGCCCCGCAGCCAGCGCGCGCGCCAGCAGCGCCGGGACAACTGGGGCGATGAGTACGACTACGGCCAGGACAGCACCCCGGAGAGCGAGACCGGGCGCGTCTTCGGCAGCGGCAAACCCAGGGTCAACGAACAGCCGTCGCAGTGGACCAGGCGCTCCACGTTCAATGTGTCACCGAGAACGACGGCGCCAACCCCATCCCCAATTCCAAAGGCCGCCCAGCCATCCGGGCCGAGGGAGGCCCAGTTTCAGCCCGGTGACAAGGTGCGCCACAACCTGTTCGGCGACGGTATCATTCTCAAAAGCGAGATGGAACAGAATACCGAGTTCGTCGAAGTGCTGTTCCCCGGCAAGTTTGGCAAGAAACGCCTGAGCATGGATTTCGCGAATCTGGAAAAATTGTCATAGGGACATATAAAGTGTAGGGGCGCCGTTTACAAGCCCCTACACTTTATATGGTCTCTCTTCTCGCCGTTACGTGACTCTGGGAACGCCCCTCTCCCTCAATCATTCCTCAAGGAACGTTTCAAAGGAACGTTTCAGGAACGCCATCTATCTTACACTCTTCTCAAGACGAACAATAACGTTCTCATCTTCGCAGAACACCTGACCTTTACCGAAAGAAAGAGGTATTACCATGACACAACTTACCTATACACAGCATGCACTCTCCAATCGCCATGTCGCGAGCATCCTCCTGATGGCTGCTGGATGGGGTTGGATTTGCGGAAACTTTGTACAGCCGGTTACAGCCTGGTGGGGCATTCTCGCCGACACTTTCCATTTCCTCCCATTTGTAGCGCTCCTGTTGCTGAGCCTGAGCTTCTTCCGCGCGTCCATGGAAGGCAAACGGACTAATGGGACGCGTACCGGTATTAGCATCGTCGCCGTCCTCTCTATCCTCACCTTGCTGGTGTTTATCATCCTGGGTATGGTCAACCCCAACCCCAATTCGGTTGGTGTGCATACAATTGAAGACACCCTGCCGGTGATCGTACTGGGCGCGGGCGCGCTCCTATGGCTCTCGACTCTCCTACCTTTCGGGCGCAGCGTGCGTGCCACTGACCTGGCACCCAACGCGTAGGGCCTGCGCCCCGGCCCTACGCGGGAGGAGGTTCTAGAGATAGCCCATCTGCTCTGCAAGAGGCATGGCTCGTTGAAGTAACACACGAGCCTCCTCTTGCCGTTCAGTATCCCAGGCGTGCAGCGCCGCTTCCAGTAAGCCGCGTAGCGCTTCAGGAGGGAGTTGCTGCGTCGGCTCCAGCAGCATACGCGCATAATCCATGGCCTCAACGAATCGTTCCTGCGCGAGTGCCATACCAAGAAGAGGCCAGATACCTACCCAGCGAAATATGTCGCTGTCCTGCTGGGCCTGGCTCTCCTCTAATGCTGCCCGACTATACGCCTTGGCCTCGACCAGATTGCCCTCTCGCCAGGCTAGCCACGCACGATGACCCATGAGAATACCGTTCTTTCTCCCCTCTGACTTTGCCAGGGTACGCGTGATGAGGTTGCGCACCTGCTCTACCTGCCCCCGTTTCCTGGAGATGAACGGCAAAAACGTCAGGCAACGCATGTGCAGCCAGGCAAGATCCAGTTGTTCTGCCACCTGTAGCGCCTTCCCAAGCTGCTCCTCCGCTTCATCGAGATATCCAGACCACAGCAGGGTAGTGCCAAACGTCAGATGAAGAATCCCCAGCTTGCTTTTGTTTCCTGTCTGCTGCACCGTTGCCACCGTCTGGCGCAATAAGGCAATCCTCTGTTCCGGGATTATATAGCGAGCACGAATGAGTTCGCGCATGGCCAGCGCATAGTAGAGAAGCTCGCGCTGCTCTTGCGTGCCATGTTGCTCGACTATGGGCCGGACCCTGGCGATCGTAGCCGCCATATCGTCTTCCGATCCACGCAGCGGCCAGATCTGGGCAAACTGAAGCTCGATCCATTCTTGTTGCCAGGCTGGACTCGCCTGGTCTTCTGCACGCGCTAAGATGCGTTCCGCTTCCTGAAAGGCCTGTTGGGCATTGGCCGGAAGAGTATCGTGGGGGTTGGCAGAGGCCTGATTCCAGGTACCCGCCGTCTTCCGTTGCAGGCGTGCCTGCCAGACCGACTCTTGTGGCGGCAGAGCGCTCCTGGACCGTTGATAGGCCTGCCTGGCCTCCTGAAGATGGCCCGCCATCACAAAGATATCCCCCTGCGATTCATACACCTGGACGGCGGTCTCCCACGGCTGATCGCCTGACGCATGTTCTGTCTGGTGGGCTTCCAGGAGGGCGGCGGCGCGCTCAAACGCGCTCAGAGCTTCCGTGTTGGCATAGATAGCCATAGCCACCTTGCCGGCCCGTTGATAGTAGCGAATGGCCTGTTCAGAGAGACCAGCGCGCTCAAAGTGCGCCGCGAGCTGACCACTGACCGCATCCAGGTCGCGCGCATACACATCCTCGAACGCCTCTGCAATACGCCGGTGCAGCAGGCGCCGGTATGCCGGGCTGAGGGAAGTATAGGCCAGTTCGCGCAGCTTATCGTGGCTAAAATCATAGGTCTCGGCCGCGGCCTCACGCAGTATGCGCCGCTGCCATAGTTCATCCAGCCCGCGCACCACATGCTCTTCACTCTCTCCACTGGCTCGCGCCAGCACAGAGAACGCGAACTCGCGCCCGATGACGGCGGCCACGTTCGCCACATCACGGGCCTGGGGAGAGAGTTGCGCGAGCCGTGCCGCCAGCACAGTCTGCACCGTCGGCGGAAGCGTTGAGGCGGTATGCGTGAGCAGCGGGAGTGGCCGACCCAGACCATGTTGCTCCGCCTGCTGCTGTGCCAATGTGCTTGCCCGCGCCATCTCGACGACAAATAGCGCGTTACCCTCCGTCTCGCGATAGAGTGCGTTACACGCAGCGGGATCGAGCTGCCGGCCCAGAGTATGCTCGGCCAGGGAAGCCGTCTCCGTCGTCGTGAGCGGCCCAAGCGCGATCTCCGTCACCAGGCCATCTCGTTGCAGGGCGCTCAAAAACGTCACCAGGGGCTGCCCAGGCAAAGCCTCCTCCGCGCGCACGGTGCCGATAAGGAGCACGCGGGCCTGCGGCTCATAACTCAGCAAGTATTGCAGCCATTCCAGCGTCTCGTGGTCGCACCAATGCAGATCATCAAGCAGGAGCAACAGTGGCTGGGGAGCGGCGAGCACGGCGCGGGCCAGCGCCTCAAAGAAGCGCTGGCGCTGCCATCCCTCTGTCATAGCCACGGGTTGAGGCAGGCGCGGTTGTGTGGTCAGCATCTCCGGCGCCAGCCGGGCGATCTCGGTGAGCCAGGCAGGATCAAGGGTGGCCAGACCTGTTCGTAGCGCATCGTTGCGCAGCCAGGCGGTCACGGGTGCATAGGCCAGGGAGCCAAGCGCCGCGTAACAGCGCGCGCTGGCGGTCGCCATGCCCTGCCGGCTGACCCAGGCCTCGATCTCTTCGGCCAGCCGCGTCTTGCCGATGCCCGCCTCCCCACTGAGGATCACGATGTGCGCTCGCCCACTCCCGGCCTTGCGCCAGGCCTCCTGGAGGCGCCGCCACTCGGCTTTGCGACCTACCAGTGGCGCTCCTGTGCCGCGCGGCGTGGGAGAGATGGACCTGGCAGGTGTGGCTGTATCCATCTGCAACAGAGATTCGTAGGCCTGGCGCGTGGCCTCACCTGGTTCTGTTGCGAGTTCGCGCTCCAGCACCGTAACGCAAGTATGGTACACGCGCAGTGCGGCCACGCGGTCGCCTTGCAGCGCATACAGGCGCATAAGCTGCCGGTACATCGCCTCTTGCAACGGATCATGGCGTAGCAGTCGCCGGGCCACCTTGATGGCGGCGTCATAGTCATGCTCCTCTTCCAGGAGCGCGATCAACTGCTCTGACGCGCGGAGAAACACCTGGCGCAGGCGATCTCGTTCAGGCACGATCCATTCATCGTAGCAACTGGGCAACAGGTCACCGCGATACAGGTGCGTCGCCCGTTCGAGCGCCTGCCGCCGCGCGGCCGTATCCTGGCGCTGTTCCGCCTGCTCTGCCTGGGTCAGGGCCTGCTCAATGTCCTGGATATCGAGGGACCAGGACACATCCGTGTCCGGCTGCCAGTACAGGCTCTGCCTGTCGATGTGCAGAAAATGCTCAACCTCAGGCAGAGCCTGGCGCAATTGATATAACAACTTGCGCAAGCTGGCGTGTGCGCGCTCCTCGGTTGAGTCGGGCCATAGGAGAAAAGCTATGTGAGAGCGGTCCTGGGGTGCCGTACGATGCAAGATGAGATAGGCAAGCAAGGATTGCAAGCGAGGGCTATTGATGCTCATAACGGGCGCGCCATCCGACACCAGTAGAAAATCACCGAGCAGATGTAAATGGAGCGTTGGCAGCACAGAATCCCTCCTTGTTATCTCTTTGCAGCATGAACATGGCACAAAGTACTATCATAGTACCACACCTCCCAAACAGGCAGCAGGTTCCGTTGATTTGTTTCAATAAGACTATTTTCGCTAGATCAGAATTGGGGAGGCATCTCTTATGGTTCCATCGCGTATGCGCGCATGTCGCGTGCCGGCATGTGTCGCGCTCCTGCTGGCGTGTATGTTGCTCATCGCCGGTTGTTCAGCGCCGTGGCAGCATCACCCGACCAGCGCGCTCGGCGCGCATCCAACGGCGCAGCAGTTGCTCACCACGCTGCAACAGAATTTCCGGACTGTCAGCTCGTTCCACGTTGTCATGCGCGTACAGAACGCCGGCAAGGCTGCGTCAAGCCAGATCCAGATTCGCAACGCGGACGGCGATGTGCTCATGCCGGATAAAATCAAGGCCCAGGCCACCGTGATCCTCTCGGGGCAGGCCGTCACGGTCAACCTGGTCAGCATCGGCAAGACGCAGTTCATCACCGACCCCATCACGGGAC
>JALYVR010000232.1 GCA_030853145.1 Chloroflexota bacterium
TCGCAGCCCACCCCGCTCATTGGTTCACGCGGGCGAGGCAAGCCATCGCCCCTACGGATACGCCGCCAGCTTCCTGGCACCATTGGCTTACGTGTACGCTTATGTGGCTTGCATAATGGCTGGCTAGCCACGCGCGATACACTCGCGCTGCTACGAAGAAGCTGGCTTTACCCTCGAAGAGCGGGTATCACCTTCTCGCCGTAGGCGCGAATAAAGCTGCTCTGGTCGCGGCCGACGTTGTGAACATGCACCTCGTCGAACCCCAGATCGAAGAAGCTCTGGAGATGCTGGCGGTGCTCGTCGAGGTCGGTTGAGATCAGGACACGTCCTTTGAAATCTTCAGGGCGCACCATCTGAGCCAGGGCCTCGAAATCTTCAGGGGCGCGCACATCCTGCTTGGGGAACTTCATGCCGCCATTGGGCCATTCCTGCACGGCGTTCTTGAGCGCCTCTTCCTGTGTGCTGGCCCAGGAGACATGCAACTGGAGCAGCTTGGGCATAGTGGCGGGATCTTTGCCGGCCTCGCGCGCGCCCTTCTCGAAGCGCTCAAGCAGCATCTTGAGCTTATCTGGCGGCGCGCCGGGCGTGATAAAGCCTTCGGCGATGCGCCCGGCGCTCTCGGCGGTCTTAGGACCTGAGGCGGCGATATAGATGGGCACGGGCTTCTCTGGACGCGTATACAGGCGCGCGCTCTCCATAGTGATATGCTTGCCGGCGTGGCGCACCTTCTTGCCGGTAAAGAGTTGCTGGATGACCTCGATGGATTCGAGCATGCGCTCCAGGCGCACAGCGGCATCGGGCCACTCGCCGCCGACGATATGCTCGCTGAGGGCCTCGCCGGTGCCGATGCCCAGCCAGAAGCGGCCGGGGTACATCGCGCCGAGGGTGGCTGCGGCCTGGGCGATGATGGCTGGATGGTAGCGATAGGAGGCGCAGGTGACGCCCGGCCCGAAGGTCATATGCTGCGTCTGGCTGCCAAGCGCGCCCATCCAGGACCACACAAAGGGACTCTGGCCCTGCTGTGGCACCCAAGGATGAAAGTGGTCGGCAGCCATCGCCGCGCCGAATCCGGCCTGCTCTGCCTCCTGGCACCAGCGGGACAGGTCGGTGGGATGGAACTGCTCCAATGCCGCCGAATATCCAACGATAGGCATGTTGAGTTTCTCCTTTAGTACAGTATAGTCATACTTATGTAAATGGGTTGTGGTCCTCTTTCAGGGCTGTTTAAAAGTCGCAGGCGTGCCCTGGTTCGCGTAGGGGCGATGGCGTGCGCACGGCGGATCATGCATATACGACTTTTAAACAGCCCTGGTCCTCTTTGGCTCCCCTTGCTCGCCGGCAATGCGGGGCCATGGTTACACCAGGTCAAGCTCCATTGCTTGCTTGTAGATGCGTAACAGGTGCAGATCATTGCTGGTATCGATATCCAACGCCAGCCCGGTGCTATGGTAGAGTGTACTACCCAACCCCTGCTGCCGGGCGGCCTCGATGTAGCGTTGTAGGCTGTGGGGGCCGAAGAGATACGGCAGAGCCAGCGGCGGGCGCACTAGCAGCGCATTCGTCCCTGTGCCATCGCGCGCCGCTGCCAGCACCACCGGGTAGCTTGCCGACTGCGCGACAAGCGCGCTGAGATCATTGACGTGCAGCAGCGGCAGGTCAGCCGAGATCGTGAGCAACGCCTCTGTTTCGCCAGCCATCATGCGCAACGCCGCCGCGTGCAGCGCGGGATTATGCCCATGTTGCTCCTCGACGAACGCCTCAACGCCCCAGGCCTGTGCCTGCTCCAGCACGCGTCTATCCGGGCTGACGACCGCGATCTGTGCTAGCAGGGTACTTTCGCGCAGGACCGTCAGCACATGGCGCAGCATATCCAGCACCAGCATCTCGCGCTCTCGCACCGGCATATGGTCTGCCAGGCGACTTTTGGCCAGTGACAGTGTCTTTACTGGCACCAAAGCTCTATATATTGTCATGTTTCTCTATATCTTCTGCATAGTATTGGTACGATTGGCTCGCGCTCTCTATGATACCTGTACGCCGGCTGCCTGTAAAACGCTTCGAGCCAGGGTGGCTTTGGCGGCACCATCGCGCATGATGGTATCGGTGACCAGTGTCGGGATGCCCAGGTCCTCGATGGCGCCCGCCAGGTGCGCGTCCTGGGTATCGATGACCATCACATCCAGGAAGTCGCGGTAGCAGCGCGCCACGCCCAGCGCCGAGACATCCATACCCAGCCCACGCATCAGCTTATCAGCGGGGCCCTTGATGGGAGCACCGCCCACAATCGGGCTGACGGCGACCACCATGCCACTGGCTTCATGGAGGGTGTCATGGATGCCTGGCACTGCCAGGATACTGCCGATGCTGACGATGGGATTGCTCGGCGCGATCAGGATGGCCTCGGCCTCTTTGAGGATGTCGAGGAGTCCTGGCGCGGGTCGAGCCTCATTTATGCCTACAAAGACTACATCCTGTACTTCGTCCTCACAGCGGCGTTTGACCATATATTCCTGGAAGTGCAGCAGACCGGCGGGCGTCTGGATATGTGTGGCCATGTGCTGGTCGGTCATCGGGAGGATGCGTAGCCCCAGCCCAAATTGCCGGCGCAAGTCTTCGCTTACCTCGCTCAGCGTCTTTCCCTGGCGCAGCAGGTTGGAGCGCTGGATATGCGTCGCCAGGTCGCGGTCGCCCAACTGAAACCAGTCCTCGTTCCCATAACGGGTCAACTGCTGCATAACGTGATAGGTATCGTCGCGAATGCCCCAGCCGTGCGCCTCGTCCACCAGCCCGGCGAGGGTATACATCACGATATCCAGGTCCGGCGACACGTGCAGTCCGTAGAAATCCCGGTCATCGCCGGTGTTGACAATGGCTGTGACTTGATCCTGGGGTACGATCTGGACAACGCCCTGCAAAAAACGCGCCGCGCCTACACCGCCGGCAAGCACTACAATCATACCATCTCCTGTGCATCTTGCAAATCGTCGAGGCAAATAACCAGTTCACTCAAAGGCAAGCGCTCGCGGCGGCGCGGATCGGCGGCTGCGTAGCCCAGGGTAATCAGCGCCTGGGGCCTCAGTCCTGCCGCCAGCTTGAGCGCAGCGCGGACGATGGCGGGGCAGAAGAGCGGCGCGCACATCCAGCCACTATCGAGTCCCAGCTCGTAGGCCATGAGCAGCATGTTTTGAATGGCCGCGCCCAGGCTCTGGATGGCCATGATCTCTTCATCGGCCTGGCGCTGTGCATCGGGGTAGCGGTCCATCTCCTCCAGATACAGACAGGGGAGAATGAGGGCCGGCGCGCCCAGGATGCGCTGGCGCGACTTCTCCAGGCGCAGCGCGACGATCTCTTCCGGCTGCTTGTCCAGGCGCAATTGCTGCCGCCATGTGTCGCTCATCTCATCGGCGAGATGCAACTTCAGCTCTGGCCGGGTGAGCAGCGCGAAGCGCCAGGGTTGCCGCCCGTGGGGGGATGGCGCCCAGCGAGCTGCTTCCAGCACCTGCTCAATCAACTCCGGGGCCACCGGATGGTCCTGGTATGCGCGCACGCTCCTGCGCCTCTTGAGCAGTGTCAGCACGTCGCCTGCCCTGGTGGCTGTCGTGGCCTGCCGGTCTGCGGAATATGTTGTCACGGGTACCTGTTCCCTTTACTCGAAAAGGCTTCGCCACGATACGAGCGAAGCCCTGGAATGTGCTAGCGAAACATGTCGGTTGCGGCATCGCGCACGAGTGTACCCACGCTCCCCGGCGCGGGTATGTATTGATACCCGCGAATGAGCGCCACGGGAATGCGCGCGATCTTCCCCATGACCAGTTCAGCCGCCGCCGCCAGTTCATCGGCGACCGCGATGGCGCTGGCCTGGAGTTCGTAGCCATAGGGATCGCGCAGTCCGCGATAATCGACGATGGCCTCCAGACCCGCCAGCCCGATGGCCATGTTGACCTGCCCATTGCGCCAGGGCCGCCCCCAGGTATCCGAGATGATCACGGCGATATCGAAGGCCGCCCCCTCGCCCGCCAGCGCTTGCAGGCGCGCGCGCAGGTGGCGGGCCGAGCCGTCGGGATCGACAGGCAGCAGGGCGAGCTGGCGCGCGCCGTTGATGTTTGACTCGTCGACGCCGGCATTCGCGCAGATGAAGCCATGCCGTGTCTCCGCGATAAGCACCCCGTGGTGCATGCGTACAATGCGCTGGCTCTCGCGCAGGACGACCTCCATGTGCTGGGCGTCCTTCTTGCCTTGCTCCGCTGCCATGCGCGCGAACTCTGACGGGGTGACCTCAGCGAGGTCCACCAGTTGCCCTTCGGCCTTGGAGACGATCTTCTGGGTGACCACCAGGATATCGCCCTGCTGGAGCGCCAGGTGGTCCGCCTGCAAGCCCTCATAGATAATACTCCCCAGGTCGCTCCCTGGGGTGATTTCACCGATAGTGTTGACCGGGATGATTCGTAATTCGCTGCTCATAGCGTGTATTATACCGCCCGTATCCCAATACTGCAAATAGTAAAGTATTGGACAGCATCCCTACGAAATCTTCTCTAAACTCGCGACTCTTTTCTTTAATGCCTCATTCTCGGCGGCGATTTCTTTCAGGTCAGTGGCTTTTAAAAACGAATCGCCTTCCCACCAGTTGATGCCGATGGATTTCGCCTTATCCACCGAGGCAATCAGCAACCTGATTTTGATCGTCAACAGCTCAACATCTACCAGGTCAATCTTGATGTCTCCCACGATTACTACACCTTTGTCAAGAATGCGATCTAAGAGATCGGCCAGATTCGTGGGTTGTAGCGTAGTTACAGCTTGTGGCATACAGGTCTCCTCTCTATACTTCTCTTGTGTGCTTCGCTGTAGAAAACGCGAGTATCGTCTCGGCTGTTTTCCTGCGTAGCGGCACAATCGCTCGTCTCTGGAGGCGACACTTTGGATCGTCCTCCTCCTCACAGGAAGCCAGGTGCGACTCAAGATCAAGCAGCCTCTGGGCAAGCTCGGCTTTCTCCTGCAAATCGTGACTCCTGTTAAGTTGCGTGGTGATGTCGGCGGCCTCTTCCTCGTAGTCTTGATAAATCGCGCATGTTGTATCGCTCATAGAAGTTCTCCCAAAGGACCTAAATCGAGATTCAAGTCCTCATCTTGCAAACCAAACGTCTCTTTCAGTTGCTGCAATCTCTCATCAAGAAGGAGAAAGGTATTGCCCAGGCTTTCGATGTCCGCGGCGCTTAGCTGGTCAGTCTCTATGCGCCGGATCGCCTGTTTCTCCATGAGTTTTCGCAGCAGATCAACCAGCGTTAAGACAAGTTTGGCCAGGCCCTTTTCAACATTTTTCGGATCAATCGTGGCCTTTGGTCCAAAAAATTGGTCCGGCCTGTCGCCGCTGGCTACCGGTAATGTTCTGGCTCTCGTCTCTCCCTGGCTGATCCGGACGCGATCAACCGCCTCCCTGCGAGTTTCTGCAACGAGAGTATCTTTCCCTTCCTGCGCCAGGTCCGGCTCATTCAGAACCTCTTCACCGGGTAAAGGGATGCGCTTGATCTCGTCATCTAGCCAGGAAAATACCCTGGCTTCTCCCTGGCTCTCTTTGCGAGCGGCTTCCGTGACGGTTTTCACCGAAGAAAGTAATAGGCCTAAATTCAGGTACACGAGATCGATATCCGCTACCGTGAGCAGGATCTCGCCCTTGACCATCACGCCTTTATCTAACAGCCTATCCAGAAGCTCCAGCAGAGTCACGTGTTGGCTCTGGACGATCTGCGCGCTCGTTGTGGTTTGTAGCTGTGTCATAACGTAAAATTGTATGGCGGCCACGGACCAGACACGTCAAGGTCTACCCCCATGGAAGCATATTCCTCTCGTAATTGTTCTGCCTGCCTACAAAAATGCGCTACCTTTTCTTCTGCGACTAAATACACGGCGTTGAGGACCATCTCCGGCTTTTTCCCGGTCAGTTTTTGGGGCAGGGTGTTATTCAGCCTGGCCTCGTCAGCATCTTTGCCCAGCGCGTGAAAAATACCTTCGGAGACCGTGGTCAGGCGAGTCGCCACCGCGTCCTTTACCTCTTCCGCCATTTTCCGGCCTAACAGATACGCTGCACCTCTGGGCAATTTTTCGCGTTTCTCCTCCAGATCCTTGAATCTAGGCTCGCTCTGCACGAGATGGTGGGTAAACGCCTGCTGATCGGCGTACACCTTCAAGCCCCATTCCGCCCGGCCGGTACATTTCGCCAGGAGGTGTTTAAATTTCTCCTCGTACTCTAGCAGCATATGCGAGGCGGCCTCTTCGTCTTTTAAAATCGTGCCGAACTTAAAGGGCACGACCGTGGTCCTCTGCATCAGGGTATCGACCACAACCTCATGGGCTTGCAGCAGTGCCTGAGTGCCCTGGTGCGCGGCCCCGGCGGTTTTTGTGAATTCAGCGAACGAATGCTTTACCTGCTGCTGAAATGTCTCGACCTCGATCTCGCTCACCATGACACACATCTCTCTCCCGGCGACGGGGTAGACTTTGTGCTGCTGATCAATGCCCACGATATCCAAGACGGGAGCGCCCTGGCCGATCAGCCCGTAGGCATACAGCCCCGCTTTAGTAGTCATAGCTTGAGCCAGTCAAGACGATCTCACTCTCGCTTACCTGTTTATAGGAGGACACATCAAGATCCACATTCAGGACGACGATGTAGTGCTTTTTGTCGAACACGCGGTATTCTGAATGAATAGAGGCTAAATACTGGCTCTTTTCGGCTACCTCGGCCCTGGCGATCCAGCCAACATCGGTCCTCTCAACGCTAATAATGCGTATGGCTTCAACTTCAAGCGTCTCCTGCAAGAAGGCCTTCACTTTATCTCTCACATCAGCAATCATACAATTTTACTCCTCTCAACCTCTGACATAGTCCGTCTCTCGCAGGTGGTATCCCCATAGGGGTGAACATACACCGAAAAGGATGCCTGCTGGGCGTATTCGTAGGGGTGAGGCAAGCCGTCGCCCCTACGGATACGCCGCTCACTTTAGGTTAACGCCTATGGGTGGCATCGCCAGGATGTTCCCTGCGGTACATCGAGTTATTTTTAGTATAGTGGACCTATAAAATCAGCTTTTTTGTTAAGAAGGTACCAGTATATATCGATGTATATGTATTCTTGAGCGGACTATACTCAAGTTAAATGTATGGGTAGATCTATCTACTCACATATTTTCGCAAAGTGGGATGCGTTCAACGTAGGCTAAGCTCTTCTGGTGCGCCAGAGAAAAACGGTTCGCCTACCCGGTCCCTTTTGCCGGACAGAGTCAAAAGCTCTAAGGGGGTTGATCGAAGCCCTCTGTTCCTAGTGGATTGCTGTTGTAGTAATCCTACTAACTAGAAGG
>JALYVR010000006.1 GCA_030853145.1 Chloroflexota bacterium
GCGCTTGTCACGCGGAATGTCCACGCCAGCAATTCTTGCCATCTTCTCCTCCAGCTCTATAAGGGTATCAACCTACCCTTGCTTTTGTTTATGCTTTGGATCTTTGCTACAGATCACCATTACAACGCGATTGCGACGAATGACTTTGCAATTCTCGCAACGCGGCTTCACTGAGGCGCGCACCTTCATAGTTCCTCCTCCTTTTCTCATAGAAAAAGCAAAATTAGAACAAAGGCAAAAAGAGCGAACGCCGCACACTGCCGCGTTTTCCTCTTTGCCTGACCTGATCGCGTTTAGAAAAGATGCCGATGAGAAGAAAAGGAATGCCGAGAGGACACCACCTCATTCACGTTCTCACACGCCATGTTATCCGGCCTCTGGTCAGATCATAGGGTGATAGCACGACTCTCACTTTATCGCCGGGTACAATACGCACGAAATTCATGCGTATGCGCCCTGAGAGGACCGCTAGAACCTGGTGCTGTTCGTCAATTTCCACCTTAAACATAGCATTGGGAAGGGCCTCTATTACCGTGCCTTCCACAGCAATCTCATCGTTCTTTGCCATAGCATCCTTTCTCGTTTGCCCGTCTCAAGCCTCGCCTGGCTCCTCACTTCGGCCAGGGACCCGCTCTTCACGTAGATACTTCTTCTGCTCGCTAGCCTGCAAGGGATAGACCACGCGCAACCAGCACTTGCGCACGGCGATGAAGCAAGGTCGCATTTTGTCAGCAGGCGATCTCTCTCAAGATGCCTTACGTTTCAAGAGCAGCAGGTTGGCGACTGTGCAACGTATACTTACAAATGGCTGCACATGATACTGCTATAGCCAACTGCGAATTATAGCACAAATGTCGCTAGAAGTCGAGAGGGCAAGCCTTCTCTCTGCTTAATCCGCCGTGGCCTATGCACCAGCCATCATTCGTGACTCAGAGCGTCAAGATATCCGCGTCCCCCTCGGTAATCGCCACAGTATGCTCGAAGTGCGCGGCATAGCTCTGATCGACGGTTACCACCGTCCAGGAGTCCGAGAGCACGCGTGTCTCTTTGGCGCCAGCATTGACCATCGGCTCGATGGCGATCACCATACCGGGCTTAAGCGCTGGATTCGACTGGCCCGGCGTCACGTAGTTCAGCACCTGCGGGTCCTCGTGCATACTGCGACCCACGCCATGCCCGCCATACTGGCGCACCACCGAGAAGCCAGCCGCCTCGACGTACTGTTGCACCGCGCGGCTGATATCCTGCAAGCGATTGCCTGCCTGCGCCGCCGCGATCCCCCGGTAAAGCGCCTCCTCGGTCACCTTCAGCAAACGCTGCGATCCTGCCGAGATGGTTCCCACCGGTACTGTGATCGCCGAATCCGCGTGCCAGGCGTTATAGTTCGCGGCGAAGTCGATGCTGACAATATCGCCCTCTTTGAGCACACGGCTGCCGGGGATACCATGCACGACCTCATCGTTTACAGACGTACAGATGAAGCCGGGGTAACCGTGATAGCCCAAAGCGCTCGATTTCGCGCCGTGCCGCTTCAAGGCAGCGGCGGCGAGCGCATCCAGGTCCTTCGTGGTCATACCAGGTCGCACCGCGCTACGCAGTTCTGCCAGCATGTCAGAGACGATCCGGCCCGCCGCACGTATCTTCTCGCGTTCTTCCTTCGATTTTATGATGATCGCCACAATGCTCTCTCCAGGGGAGCGCCCACAAGGGACGCCCCTACATGTAATGGATAGCCCACTGGCCTTCGGGCCACAGGGCGCCCACAAGGGACGCCCCTACATGTAATTACCGAGTTTCATACGCTCGTATCGTCTGTTGCAGGCTCTTTTGCACCTGCTCGATACTCTGGTTCCCATCTACTTCTACCAGCTTCTGTTGAGTGCCATAAAAATCGTGCAACTGAATTGTCTCGCTGAAAAAGATATCCAGCCTGCGCTGTACAGCCTCACCAGTGTCGTCTGAGCGCTGGTATAGCTCGCTTCCATCGAAGTCGCACACTCCCAGCACTTGTGGAGGGCGCGTGCTCACGTTGTAGACATGCTGGTTTGCGCGACAGATGTACCTTCCAGAGAGCCGCTTCAGCAGTTCCGCGCGCGGCACATTCAAGTAGACTGCCAGGTCAATATGCCGCCCGACCCCACCGAGTCCTTCATCCAGAGCCTGCGCCTGCGCGATCGTGCGCGGGAATCCATCCAGCAGCACGCCACGTGCACAATCTGGCTCCGCCAGTCTACCAAGAATCATGGCCACCGTCAGACTATCGGGCACGAGTTCTCCCCGATCGACATAGGCCTTCGCCTGCATTCCCAGCCCGGTCTTCTCCTCAAACGCCTTACGGAACAGGTCCCCACTGGCAACATGGGGAACACCCAGAGCCTGGCAAAGCTCCTCTGCCTGTGTCCCCTTCCCCGACCCCTGAGCGCCGATTAGAATGATGTTCACGTTTTTCCTCCGCTGGAAGGACATAGGTGTGCGCCATTGCGCACCTACAAATGACAGCGTAGGGACCCGATGTAGCGCGTCCGCGCCATTGCGCACCTACGACAGCAACTCGTAGGAACCCAATTTATCGCGTCCGCACCTACGATAGGAAACCAGAATAGTTACGCATCACCATCTGCGCTTCAAGCTGCCTGAGGGTATCCAGCACCACGCCGACAACAATCAGCAGGATGGTGCTGCTGAGCAACTGCGTCCTGGCCAGGAACGGCATGACGGCCAGGATACCCAGAAAGAGCGCGCCGCCCAGGGTAACGCGATTGAGCACATCGCTCAGGTATTTGCGCGTCGTCTCGCCCGGTCGATACCCCGGTATATGCGCCCCCTGCTTCTGCAGGTTATCTGGAATATTCTGCTGCTGCCAGACAACATGGGCGTAGAAGTAGGTAAAGAGCACAGCCATCGCGAAGTAGATGATCCAATAATAGACAAAGGTCGTATTGAGCAGATTGGCTCCCAACCAGGATGCGGCTGCTGCCAGCCAGGGAACGCTGCTCCCTACCAGGTACTGCGAGAGCACCGACGGGAAGATCAGCATCGAGTTGGCGAAGATCAGCGGGATCATGCCGGCGCTATTGACCTGCATCGGAATGTAGGTAGTCTGCGCCGACCCAACCAGCAGTCCGCGACCCACCATACGCTTCGTTGGGTATTGGATGGGGATACGCCGCTGGCCCAGGTAGATATATACAATGCTCAGGATCGTCACCAGCCCGATAATCACCAGCACGCCAATGCTGACAATACCGCTGCCAGTGCCGCCGGAGGACGTGCTTTGCAGGTACCCCTGCTGGAGCAACTGCGGCAGGCGCGTCACAATACCGCCAAAGATGACGATAGAGATGCCATTGCCGATACCGTGCTCGGTGATGAGTTCACCCATCCACACCAGGATCATGGTCCCGGTGGTCAACGTCAGCAGGATCGCCAGGGACTCCAGCCAGTTCGGGCCGAAGAGATTAAAGGTGGTCGCGTCAAGGACGCCCACACGCACAAAGATGGCGGCCTGCCCCAGGGCCTGTAAGAACGCCAGCGGGATCGTGATGATGCGTGTGATCTGACTGAAGCGCAGGCGCCCGGCCTCACCCTCCTCTGAGAGCTTCTGCAGCGCGGGAATGATCGGCGCCAGGAGCTGCATCACGATGGTTGCCGTGATGTACGGATAGACGCCCAGAGCCACAATCGAGAACGTGTGTAGACCTCCGCCGGAAAAGACATCGAGCAGACCGAGCAACTGGCCAAGGTCCTGATTTTTGCCACTTCCGAAGAGATTGAGGAGATTGAGTTGCTCCTGGTGCGTCAACGGCACAGTGATATGATCGAGAAGGCGAATAAGCAGCAACATCCCGAGCGTGAACAGAATCTTGTTGCGCAGGTCAGGAATAGTCCAGATACTGCGCAGTCGCTCCAACATGGAGGCTCCTTTCACGAAACTGGAGGGACGAGCCTTGCGGCCGCCCCACAACGAACCAGGATCACCATAGACGCATTACACGTCCTCAGCCTGGGCCTGCGGCCCTGGCGCCGGCTTCTCCTGGTCCTTACGCCTCTTGGTCTTCTCATAGACCTTCACCGGGATTATCTCAATCGTGCCGCCCGCCGCCTCGATCTTTGCCTGCGCGCTGGCGGAAAACTTGTGCGCGCGCACGGTGAGCGCGCGGCTGATCTCGCCGTCACCAAGCACCTTGACCAGGCCGTGACTTTCCGCGGGCGTCATCAGGTGCTGCTGCGCGAATTCGTCAGGGGTCACCCGCGACCCGACCTCAAAGCGTTCGAGGTCATAGAGATTGACGACCGCGTAGTCCTTGCGGAAGCGGGCGTTGCTGTTCCCCAGACCGCGCAGGAACGGCAGGCGTTTCGACAGGCGCGTCTGGCCACCGTCAAAGGCGCGATGGATCTTGCCACCGGTACGGGCCTTCTGGCCCTTGGTGCCACGGCCGGAGGTCTTGCCACGGCCGGAGCCATGACCGCGTCCCAGGCGTTTCTGAGACTTATGCGAGCCGGGAGCCGGCCGCAAATCAGAGAGTTTCACTGCCCACCTCCTCTACCTTTACCAGGTGGATTACCTTGTAGATCATGCCCCGAATGGCGGGATGGTCTTCATGCTCAACTGTCTGCTGGAGCTTGCGCAGCCCCAGTGCGCGGATGGTGTCCTTCTGGTCCTGGGCATAGCCAATAGAACTCCTCACCCATTTCACACGCAATTTTGTCATGGTTATCTCTCCTTATCGCGCCTAGCGGCGGCGGTCACCGCCACCACGACGCTCGCCACGGTCACCACCGCCGCGCTCACCGCGCTCGCGGCCGCCCGGACCTCTGCGTCCTGGCCGGCTGTCGCGCGATTCCTCATCGCGGGCGCTGCGCATAGCAGCAGCCTGCTCGGCGGCACTGGCAGCGGCGGCGGCGATCTGCTCGGCGCGTTTCCTGCCAAGCAACTCGGCCACTGTCTTGCCCCGGCGCGCAGCCTCTACCTCAGGTGAACGTAACTCGCGCAATGCCTTCATACAGGCATTGACTGTATTCGCTTTGTTGTTGCTCCCCAGCGACTTCGTGAGAATATCGCGAATACCCACCATCTCAACCACGGCGCGCACCGCTGAACCCGCGATCACTCCGGTGCCGGGAGCGGCCGGCTTGAGCATGACCTCGGACGCGCCGAAGAAGGTATTCACCATGTAGGGGATGGTCGTGCCCACGAGCGGCACCTGGATCAGGTGCTTCTTGGCATCTTCCGCGCCCTTACGGATGGCTTCCGTGTATTCGCTGGCTTTACCCATGCCATAGCCCACGTGACCGTTGCGATCACCGACAACGACAAGCGCCCGAATGCTAAATCTTCGGCCGCCCTGGACAACCTTGGAGACGCGCTTGACATCAACCACGATCTCTTCCAGGTTTAGTTTTGAAGCATCTATCCTTGGCATCTTACTCCTCGCGGCCCTAAAATTCCAGGCCTGCCTCACGGGCGCCTTCGGCCAGCGCGGCCACCCGGCCATGATACGCGTAGCCGCCACGATCAAAGACAACCTTATTGACGCCCTGCTCTTTCGCGCGTTGCGCCACCAGCTTGCCCACCTCGCGCGCCAGCGCGACCTTCCGATTCTTGGAGATGGCCTCCAGCGCCTCAACCGGCGTCTTCTTCTCGCCCTTCTGCGCGCTTGGCAGTACGGTCTTCACCTGGGCGGCGGGCTTGCCCTTCTGCTGCTGCGGCGCTCCACCCTTGGCGCTCCCTTTGGCCGGCGCCTGAGGCTTCGAGGCTGGGGCCGTCTTTGCTCCCTTGCCCCCCTTCGTGGGGAGGGCATCGGCAGCCATTTCGACCACATCCGCAGCTTTATTAAGCATCGCCTGCAAGGCACCACCTACTTTTGTCCCCAAAGAATCGTCCTGCGGCTTAAAATCGCGCAGCGCCGTCTCCAGGGATGAGGCAGAAACCAGCGTGCGGCCCGTGGCATCATCGATAAGCTGGGCGTAGATATGCTGTCCACTACGGAAGACATTCAGCCGTGGACGCTCCACAGCGCCTATCACCCGGCGTCGCATCCGCTGGTGCCGCCGCAGCCGCGCCTTATTCGAGTTAAAGCTCTTAATCATTCTCAGATCCTTCACCATCCAGGTCGCGCGCGAGAGACGTGGTCGGCACTACGTCTCTCCCTCTCGCCCTGGAGTCATTCTGTCTATTCCATGTCCGTAGCCGGGCACAGGCTAGCAACGCCCCTACACGTCTACTTCTTTTTGCTGCCGACTTTACCAGCTTTGCCGGCTTTGCGGCGGATGGCCTCGCCTGCATAGCGAATGCCCTTGCCTTTATACGGCTCAGGCTTGCGGATGCGGCGAATGGATGCGGCGACTTCGCCCACCAGTTGCTTGTCAATGCCAGCCACGCTTACCCTGGTGGCCTTGGTGGCCGGGTCAACGCCATCAATGGTGAAAGAGATGCCGGCCGGTGGCTGCACCTCGACCGGGTGGGAATAGCCCACCTGGATCACCAGGTTCTCGCCCATTTTAGCGGCGCGATAGCCGACGCCGTGAATCTCTAGCTGTTTGGTATAGCCAGTGGTCACACCCACCACCATATTGTTGATCAGGGTGCGATACAGGCCATGTTGCGCCTTGTGCTCTTTGCTCTCCGATGGACGCGTCACGCTCAACGAGCCATCTTCAAGCTTCAGAGCCAGGGCAGGGGCGACCTGCGACGAGAGTTCACCCTTGGGACCTTTGACGGTCACCAGGTTGGCCTCTGTCCAGTTGACCTGCACCTTCGGCGGCACCACAATTGGAGCACGTCCTATACGAGACACTTGAAACCTCCCGTCTACCAGACGTAGCAGACGACTTCCCCACCCAGGCCCTGCTGGTAGGCATGCTGCCCTGTCATCAGGCCCTGAGGCGTCGAAAGAATAGCGATCCCCAGCCCACCACGGACGCGCGGGATCGTCGCCTTCTTGGTATACACACGCAGCCCAGGTTTGCTGACACGCTTCAGTTGCGTCAACACGGGCTTCTTTTCAACATAACGCAGCGTGATCCGAATAGTTCCCTGCGGATTATCCTTCAACACTTCGATATCTTTAATATAGCCTTCTTCTTTTAGCACTCGCGCTATCGCCAGCTTCATTTTCGAGGCCGGGATTAAGACACGGGCGTGCTTGGCCGAGACCGCATTACGAATACGTGTGAGCATATCCGCGATGGGATCAGTCATATTCATGGAACACCCTCCACAATAACGAAAGATCGAAACTACAGCTATCTGCTGCGTTATTCGTGCTCTCGCTCGTTCGCGCCTTCGCGATTGATTACCAACTTGACTTCGTCACACCGGGTAGCTCGCCACGCAAGGCCCGTTCGCGGAAACAGATGCGGCACAATCCGAACTTACGGATGTACCCGCGCGGGCGCCCGCAGATGTGGCAGCGGTTGTGCTGCCGGACACGAAAGCGGGGCTTACGCTGCGACTTCACAATCATTGAGATCTTTGCCATGCTGTCGCTCCTCTAGCGTTACTTTTTAAAGGGCATGCCCATCATACCGAGCAGCCGTCGCCCCTCTTCGTCGGTGCGAGCCGTGGTGACGATACTGACTTCCATACCGCGCACTTTGTCGATCTTGTCGTAGTCGATCTCCGGAAAGACTAGTTGCTCGCGCAGTCCCAGCGTATAGTTTCCCCGGCCATCGAATGCTTCTGCCGAGACGCCCTGGAAGTCGCGCAGGCGTGGCAAGGCGACGTTCATCAGTTTGTCCAGAAAGTAATACATGCGGGAGCCGCGTAACGTCACCATGCAGCCGATCTGCATGCCTTCGCGCAGCTTAAAGGTGGCTACCGAGCGCTTGGCGCGCGTAATCACCGGCCGCTGTCCCGTGATAGTCGCCAGGTCGCCCACGGCGGCCTCCATGGCCTTGGCGTTCTGGATAGCCTCGCCCATGCCAATATTCACCACTACCTTGTGAACCTTCGGCACTTGCATCGGGTTCTTATAGTTGAACTCCTTCTGCAGGCCTGGCACGATTTCTTGCAGGTACTTCTCTTTCAAGCGTGATACCGCCATGTTCAACTACTCCTTCCTCGCCCGATCCTCGATGATCTTCTCGCACTTCTTGCAGATGCGTACCGGGCGTACCTTCTGATCGGCGCCCATCGGGCGGCGCTCATGGGCCACGCGCGTCGGCTGCCCGCATTCTGTGCAGATCAGCATGGTATTCGAGACATGTATGGGCATTGCCTTGTCGATCACGCCTCCCTGGCGCGTCTGGCCTTGCGGGCGCACATGCTTCTTGACGATATTCAAACCCTCAATGATCACTTTGTCGATCTGTGGCATGGCCCGCGAAACCAATCCCTGCTTCCCCCTATCCTTGCCGGTGATGATCAGGACGGTATCGCCCTTCTTGATGTTCATCCTGGCATGGTGGAGAGGCTTCTTCTCCTTCTTCTTTGCTACCATCTTTTTCCTCTGCTAAAGTACCTCAGGCGCGAGCGAAAGAATCCTCGCGTAGTTCCGTTCGCGCAGTTCACGGGCGACCGGGCCAAAGATACGCGTACCCCGTGGGTTATTGCCGGCAGCAATGATCACGGCGGCGTTATCATCGAAGCGAATATGCGAGCCGTCGGAGCGGGAATATTCTTTGGCGACACGCACCACGACCGCATTGACAACCTCGCCCTTCTTCACCTGTCCATTAGGAGCCGCGGTCTTCACCGAGGCCTTGATAATATCTCCAACTTCCGCGTAGCGCTTGGCGGAACCACTAAGCACGCGGATACACATAATCTCTTTGGCGCCGGTGTTGTCGGCGACCTTCAGTCGCGTCTGTGGCTGAATCATAGCGGTCTCTCCTTATGCCTCTTCGTTCTCGGCGGTCGGATCTTCAACCTCGTCGCGCTGCTTGCCGCTCAGATCGGGGTCCACGCCGGCCATCAGCTCCGCCACCGGCACGATGCCACTGCCAAGCTTGAGGATCTCCACCACGCGCCAGCGTTTCAACTTGCTGATCGGGCGGGTCTCTTCAATGCGCACCATGTCGCCGACCTTACAGGTGTTCTGCTCATCATGCGCGTAAAAGTGTTTCGTCTGCCTGTACGTGCGTTTATAGATACGGTGTTTCTTCAACGACTCTACCGCAACAACGACGGTCTTATTCATCTTATTGCTAAGCACGCGCCCGGTTTTTTGCTGGTGGCGAACTTTCTTCACCACCGGCGCGCTTGTTGCTTGTGGCTGCTGTGTCATCCCTCGACCTCCAACTCTGTCAGACGATGCAGCAGGCGAGCAATATCCTTGCGCGTCTGCGCGAATATCCTGTTGTTTTTTACCTCGCCTCGCTGCTGCTGTAAGCGGAGATTGAATAGTTGCAGGCGCAATTCCTTGAGTTTGCGCTGGGCGTCGCCAACGCTGTACTCGCGGAACTCTTTGCGGCTCTCATTGAGCTTAGGCACTTTCCGCCTCCCCTTTTGTAATAAAGCGGGTCGCGATCGGCAGTTTATGGCTTGCCAGGCGCGCCGCTTCCCTGGCGATCTCTTCGCTCACGCCGCTGATCTCGAAGATCACCCGGCCTGGCTTAACAACTGCAACCCAGTGATCGGGCGCGCCCTTTCCTTTACCCATGCGAGTCTCGGCAGGCTTCACGGTAACCGGCTTATCCGGGAAGACGCGAATCCAGACCTTCCCGCCACGCTTCATGTAGCGGGTCAGCGCGATACGCGCCGACTCGATCTGACGCGCCTCCATCCAGCAGGGTTCCATCGCCTGCACACCGTACTCGCCGAAAGCGACGGTATTGCCTTTTTGCGCGGTGCCCCGCATGCGGCCACGATGCTGTCTACGATACTTTGGACGTGATGGTGCCAATAACATGGCTTCGAATCTCCTCTACTCGCTCTCACTGCCACCGGCGCCCGGTTCTGGCGTCGGTGTCGCTGTCGGCAGATCTGGCCTAGCCTCTGGTGTTGGCGCCGCCAGGTCGGGCGCAGCCGCCGGTGTCGGTGCAGGCAGGTCGGGCGCAACGATCGGTGCTACCGGTGTTGTTACTAACAGATCAGGTGCCACCGCCGGTTCAGTCGCTGTGGGTGCCGGAGTCGGGCGCGCCTGCTCGCTCCGTGGAGGACGCTCTGCGCGTGGCGCGCGCGGTGGGCGGTCTCCCTGTGGCTGGTCTCCTTGCGGACGCGGGCCACGATCACCACCTACGCGTGGCGCGCGCGGCGGACGGTCTCCCTGTGGCTGGTCTCCTTGCGGACGCGGGCCACGATCACCACCTGCGCGTGGCGCGCGCGGCGGACGGTCTCCCTGTGGCCGGTCTCCTTGCGGACGCGGGCCACGATCACGATCACCACCACGATCACGATCACCGCCACTACGGCGGGGGGGACGCTCGCCACGGCGGTCGCCACCGTCGCGCTCGCGCGGAGTAAACGTCGGCTGTGGCGCGACCTCTGGAAGTTCTCCAGGCTCCCGCCGCTTGCGTGGCAGGATATCGCCCTTATAAATCCACACCTTAATGCCGATCACACCGAAGGTCGTATGCGCCTCGGTCTGACCATAGTCGATATCGGCGCGCAGCGTGTGCAGAGGGACCTTGCCCTCGACTTCTTTCTCGCTGCGAGCAATCTCCGCGCCACCCAGGCGTCCGCCAACAATGACCTTCACGCCTTTGGCGTTGGCGCGCATCGACTTCTGCACCGCCTGCTTCATAGCGCGCCGGAAAGAGACGCGCTTCTCCAACTGCTCGGCGATGGAGCGCCCCACAAGGAAGGCGTCCAGCTCAGGCTGGCGGATCTCGACGATGTTGAGGCGCACACGCTTCTTGGTCCTGACCTCAAGCGCGGCGCGCAGCTTATCGACCTTCTCGCCGCTCCTGCCGATTACGATACCAGGCTTGGCGGTATGGATCGTCACGGCAACCTGGTTGGCCGCCGCGCGCTCGATCTCAATGCGCGAGACCGAGGCGTTGGCGAGATCCCTCTGGATCTCGCGGCGAATCAGCAGATCCTCAGCAAACACGTCCTTGTAATCGCGCTCGGCATACCAGCGAGACTGCCAGCCCTTGACGACGCCGAGCCTAAATCCAACGGGATGCACTTTATGCCCCAAGAGTATTCTCCTTCAAATTAGCGCCCCGTGTCCGCTGGATCATCCGAGACAATCACCGTAACATGGCAGGAGCGTCGGATAATATACGACGCGCGCCCATGGGAGCGGGCCTTCATACGAGGCAGCCGACTCGCGTCGTCAGCTACGATATTCAGAATATAGAGATCATCTGGATTGAGATTATAGTTGTTCTCGGCATTGGCCGCCGCCGAGGCCACAACCTTACTAACCGGTTTCGCGCCAGCGTTGGGCAGAAACTGGAGAATAGGCAGAGCCTCATTCACACGCATCCCCCTGACCGCATTCACGACCAGGCGCATCTTACGCGGCGAAATCCCAATATTTCTTGCAATAGCCCTGACTTGCATCTTATCCCTCTCATCTGTGTGGACAAGGCCTATATGTCCCTGCCCTGGCGGACCTTAACGAACCGATGTGGTTCGCTCGCTCCTGCCGCCCGCGTGACCCCGGAAGTGCCGCGTGGGGGCAAACTCGCCCAACTTATGGCCCACCATGTTCTCCTGGATATAGATGGGTACATGCGTCTTGCCATTATGCACGCCGATCGTCATACCCACCATCTCAGGGAAGATCGTGGAAGCGCGTGACCACGTTTTGATCACCCGGCGGTCGCCGCTTCGCCGCATGCTCAGGATCTTCTTCCTGAGCGACTCATGAATGTATGGCCCCTTTTTTCTTGAGCGCGACATCTCTACTTCTTCCTCCTACCAGCATTGCGACGCCTGACAATAAAGTGATCGGTTCTCTTGTTCCTACGAGTCTTGTAGCCCATCGCGGGCTTGCCCCAGGGTGTCTGCGGCTGGCCGCCGATGGGGGCGCGCCCCTCACCACCACCATGAGGATGGTCGCGTGGGTTCATGGCCGAACCGCGAACTGTCGGACGACGACCCATATGGCGCGAACGCCCGGCCTTGCCAAGGTTGATGTTCTCATGGTCGACATTGCCCACCTGGCCGATGGTCGCCATGCAGAGGATATGCACGCGGCGCTGCTCGCCCGAGGGCAGGCGCACCAGGGCATAATCGCCCTCTTTGGCCATCAATTGCGCGCCCGTACCCGCGCCGCGCACCATCTGCCCGCCACGTCCACGCTCCAACTCGATGTTGTGGATCGTGGTGCCGGTCGGGATATTCTTCAGGGGCAGCGCATTGCCGGTCCTGATATCAGCCTCTGGGCCGGCCTCCACGCGGTCGCCCACCTTCAGCCCCAGCGGCGCGAGGATATAGCGCTTCTCGCCATCTAGATAGTGCAGCAGCGCGATGCGCGCCGAGCGGTTGGGATCATACTCGATCGCCGCGACCCTGGCAGGCACGCCCAGCTTATTGCGCTTAAAATCAATGATGCGATAGGCGCGCTTGGCCCCGCCGCCGCGATGGCGAGTGGTGATCTTGCCCTGGTTATTGCGCCCAGAGTGCTTCTTCAGCCTCACCGTCAGAGATTTCTCTGGCTTTGTCTTGGTGATCTCCTCGAACGTCGAAACCGACATGCCGCGACGGCCAGGAGACGTTGGTCGATACTGTCTAATTGGCATCTATCTAACCCCTTACGCCTTTAATGCATCGATCGTCTGGCCGGCCTGAATGGTGACAATCGCCTTTTTCCACTCGCGGGCCTCTACTTTACGAGGCATCGACCCTCGCCGCCGGATCATGCGTGCCTTGCCAGGCAGGCGAATAATGTTGACCGAGATGACCTTGACTTTGAACAGCACCTCGACCGCCCGGCGGACATCAATCTTATTGGCATTCAGCGCCACTTTGAAGGTATATTGATTCTGCTGTTGCAGCCTGACTGATTTTTCAGTGACTACACCGTGGCGCAGCACTTCTGTGATTTCCACAGCTTTTCCCTCCTCGCCGTATGAATGGAGCGCAGATCAGGCCAGGTATGACCCTGGCGCACCCTCGCGTCGCTCTTACAGCTCCTGGTCGTCCGTCGCCGCCTCTGACTCATCTCCGGTTTCATCCAGGGATAGCTCCTCGGCGGGCGTCTCTTCGTTCTCGTCGGCCTCCGCCATCGTATCGCTCGACCCTTGCAGGTCGGCATCGCTGGCAATGGCTGGTTCCCCGGTCTCCTCAACGATCTTGCGGCTGGCTTCCTCCGCGCTGATGCCTTCGCCAAACACCAGTTCGATCCAGCGCACCGTCTTCACCGGCATAATCACATAATCATGCTTCAGCAATTCCACCACATTGATGGAGGAGACGTGCTGCACCTTAGCACTGGGGATGTTGCGCGTCGAGCGCACAATGTTCTCGTCACGCTCTGGCAGCATCATCAGCACGCGCTTGCCGTCCACGGGCAGCTTCTCCAGGATGGTCAGCATATCCCTGGTGCGTGGAGCCTCCAGCGCCAGGTCATTCACCACGATCAGGCTCTTGGTAGCTACCTTGTCGGAGAGCGCTGACCTGATAGCCAGGCGGCGCATCTTGCGCGGCACATCGTGATGGTAATCACGCGGCTTAGGACCAAATACCACGCCGCCGTGACGGAACTGCGGCGCGCGAGTGCTTCCCTGGCGGGCGCGCCCCGTGCCTTTTTGCCGGTAGGGCTTTTTGTTTCCGCCCGATACTTCGCTGCGCGTCTTCGTCGAAGCAGTTCCCTGGCGTCGATTCACCAGTTGCGCCGTCACAACCTGGTGCAGGACCGCCATGTTGGGGGCGATGCCGAACACCTGCTCGCTCAGTTCGAGCTTCTCTAAGGCCTCTCCGGCCAGATTATATACTGTAGTCGAGGGCATTGCGGTTACCTCTTCACATGCTTCTTCACCATAAGCAGACCCCCATTGGCGCCGGGTACTGAACCCTTTACCAGCAGCAGGTTCCGCTCAGGATCAGCCTGAATCACTTGCAGTTTCTTTATCGTGACGCGATCATGCCCCATGTGACCGGCCATACGCCTGCCCTTCTGCACACGCCCTGGCGTTGTGCCAGAGCCAATGGAGCCTGGGGCGCGGTGACGATCTGACTGGCCGTGGGTCTTGGGGCCACCGGCGAATCCATGGCGCTTGACGCCTCCCTGAAAGCCTTTGCCCTTGGACGTGCCGACGATATCCACCGCCTCACCGACGGTAAACAGGCTCACGTCGAAGCTCGCGCCGAGTTCTACTCCGTCGCTGCCGTCTTGCAGATCGACTTCGCGCAATACCTTGAATGGGCCAACTTCGGGTCCAGGGCGCCGCTGCCGGTTCTCCTGCACTTTGAGCAACTTCTGAACCTGCTTGTCCGGCTTCTCCGCGCTCTCTTTGGCAGACTCGCCCTCGGACTTGTCTTTATTTTTCGTGCGCTGTTCCTGCTGGTACTTCTGCAGGCGCCGACGTTGCCCCTTCAAGAGTGGCAGGCTGTGCCCCAGGTGGCCCAGCGCAGGCCGGTTAGCACGCTTGGTCAGCTTTTGTTCAAAACCAATCTGGACGGCTTCATAACCGTCATGGGCAGCGGTCTTTACCTGTGTGACGATGCAGGGGCCGGCCTCGATCACCGTGACCGGAATAGCCGTGCCATTCGGCCCGAACACCTGGGTCATGCCGACCTTTCTGCCCAACAATCCACTAAGCATTTCTCTTCTCTCCTCTGGAGGGATAGGCGTCCAAAACCCGCACGTGGGGTCGTCCGCGCTCCCTACAGCTTGATCTCGATGTCCACGCCTGCGGGCAGATTTAACCGTGTTAGGGCTTCGACCGTCTTGTTCGTTGGCTCAACAATATCAATCAGGCGTTTATGCGTACGAATTTCAAATTGATCGCGCGCGTCTTTATGCACAAAAGGCGAACTCATCACGGTGAACTTTTCGATTTCCGTGGGCAGAGGCACAGGGCCAGAGACCCTGGCGCCTGTCTGCTGCGCCGTATCAACAATCTGCATCGCCGACTGGTCCAGAATACGATGATCGTAGGCCTTCAGGCGAATACGGATGCGCTGTTTTGCTCCACTTGCCATTGTTTTCTCTCCCGCTACGGACACAATTCGATGGGGCGCGAGATTTCGCGCCCCATCGTGCTGTTATGAGATGATATGGGTGCAGACGCCTGCCCCCACGGTGCGTCCGCCTTCGCGGATGGCAAAGCGCACTCCCTCTTCCATGGCCACCGGCTGGATCAGCTCGACGGTCATCTCGATGTTGTCGCCGGGGATCACCATCTCGACCCCCTCCGGCAGCTTGATGGCCCCCGTCACATCCGTCGTGCGCACATAGAACTGCGGCCGGTACCCGTTGAAGAACGGCGTGTGCCGCCCGCCCTCTTCGCGCGAGAGCACATAGACCTGCGCCTTGAACACCTTGTGCGGCTTGATGGACCCCGGCTTGGAGAGCACCTGGCCTCGCTCGATGTCGGCACGCTCCACGCCTCGCAGCAGGCAGCCCACATTGTCGCCCGCCATGCCCTGGTCCAGCAGCTTGTTGAACATCTCCACCCCAGTCACCACCACCGTGCGCGTCGCATCTTGCATGCCCACGATCTCGATCGACTCGCCCACTTTGACGATGCCGCGCTCGATACGCCCGGTGGCCACGGTGCCGCGGCCCTTAATGCCGAAGACATCTTCCACCGGCATCAGGAACGGCTTGTCGGTGGCGCGCTCAGGCGTGGGAATGTAGCTGTCCACCTGGTCCATCAGCGCCCAGATGCAGACGGCGTCCGGGTCGTTGCGTGAGAGGTCGCCCTTGCTCTCCAGCGCCTTGAGGGCCGAGCCGCGAATGACGGGCACATCGTCGCCGGGGAACTGGTTCTTGGAGAGCAGCTCGCGCACCTCCAGCTCCACCAGTTCAAGCAACTCTTCGTCGTCCATCATATCGACTTTGTTGAGGAAGACCACCATCGCCGGCACCTCCACCTGCCGCGCCAGCAGGATATGCTCGCGCGTCTGGGGCATGGGGCCATCGGGGGCGCTCACCACCAGGATCGCGCCGTCCATCTGGGCGGCGCCGGTGATCATGTTCTTGATGTAGTCGGCGTGTCCGGGGCAGTCCACGTGGGCGTAGTGCCGCTTCTCCGTCTCGTACTCCACGTGGGCGATGGCGATGGTGATACCGCGCTCGCGCTCTTCGGGTGCCTTGTCGATCTGGTCAAAGGCGATGTACTTATTAGACGAGTTGGCGCGGGCGAGCACCTTGGTGATCGCCGCCGTCAGCGTCGTCTTGCCGTGGTCGATATGTCCAATCGTGCCCACGTTCACGTGGGGCTTGTTTCGCTCAAACTTCTTCTTTGCCATAACTTGTGCTGGCTCCTCCTGCCATTCAACCTGTGCCTGCAATCAGTTCAGATGATAGCCAACAAACGTAGTTGTTTCCCTATAGACATGCAGCAGCCGTCCTCTGAGAGCCTGATCGCTAGTTGTACATAATTTTCTACTCTTCACCCAGACCGTTTGATCCTTATCATGCATTCGGGTAGAGGCTGGATGGAAAAGGAAGCGACGATCTTTTCAGAAGACGGCGGCAAGACCCTTATTATAGTCCTGCGCGGCTATTCGTGAAGGTGCCTGCGTTATGTACAGCAAGCATCTTCAGAAACCACAGGAGCCCGTGATGGGATTTGAACCCATGACCTCAGTCTTACCAAGACTGCGCGCTACCCCTGCGCCACACGGGCCAGTGCTATACCAGTGCTAGTCCTTTTTTATACAGTATACATGGCCAATGGCATGTGCCATACCCAAAGCTTACGTTCTAAGGCTAGCTGGTGGGCAGTGAGGGATTCGAACCCCCGAAGTCGAAGACAGCTGATTTACAGTCAGCTCCATTTGTCCACTTTGGTAACTGCCCAGAGAGAGACATGCGCCAGTACTTTCTGATTGATCGACGTGTCCATTATAGCCGACGCTTTATGCGATGTCAAGCACCTTGTGGGGTTGAGGCGCCCCGTCTGCCTGGCAATTTGGATGATCTGGGATAATGAGAGAGAGCGAATAAATACTGCTACAAAATCATAAAGAAAACCATTGCTTCTTCGGGGAATTGCTGGTATAATTCTCCACGTCGGAGAAAAAAAGAACATCCCCATACATATCGTGGTTTTCGCCATTGCGTTGTACGTGCTTTGGACTTTGGAATTAAAGAGGTAAATTCTTTATGGCGACGAATTGTGACTTCAAACGTTCTTCCCTGCTTGCGGAACAGTATCAGCGCGACATGGAACTTATTGCCGTTGCCCTTCAAGAAGAAGGTCAGGATGAACGTGAAGAGCGTCTCGATCTGGTGGCACGCTCATGGTCACTTACCAGCGCCTGCTTCCATGCGCAGCTCGAATCCGCAGACGTGCCAGCCTACGCTTCCGTTGTTTCGGCTCACCGATAATTGTTGAACAGAATCTGTGTAGTAAGATAGTATGCCGCATCCACCAGAATTGTCACCGGACGCGCTGACCTATCAAACGCCTGTGCAATTCGGCATGGTGTACTGGGTGAATTTCGGGTACCCTTCTTTGCCTCCTGGCATTGAAGAGAAGCGCATTCTAGATTGGCATCCGGCGCTCGTTGTATCGGCGGACCCCTTTTGTCGCCACGCGGGAGCCGTGAATGTCGTGGCTCTCACTTCGTACCGGGGCAAACTCCGTCCTTACCACCACCTGCTCTTGAAACGCGATTATCCCCTGTTTGATACCGATAGCCTCGTGAAGACCGAGCTGATGTACCCAGTGCTGCGTACCCTGTTGGCCGATCAGTATGCCATCTGCAAGCTCAACGAGCCCGACCTGCATGCTATCATGGGCAAGATCGCCAATAGCCTGGCCATCACGATGTATTATTCGCTCCACTAACGATCCACCCTGAGGAATATGGCATCATCATGAATGTACACCAGGATCAGCTTCGGCTCCTGCCCTCTATCGATGAATTGCTGCACTCCGCCGGGGGCCAGCAACTCCTCGCACTCTATGCTCGCCCTCTGGTGGTGCGCGCCATCCGCGCTTGTGTGGCTCAGGCGCGCGTGGATATTCACCAGGGTGTACCCTGCCCGCCACCCGCCGACCTGCTGGCCGCCGCTGGCCATATGCTGGAAGCGGGCCAACAGGCGCACCTACGGCCCGTGATCAACGCGACGGGTGTGATTATCAATACGAACCTGGGGCGCGCGCCTCTGAGCCAGGAAGCCTTACAGGCGGTGTGGGACGTGGCTGGCGGCTACTCCAATCTGGAATATGAACTGGAGCCTGGAGAGCGCGGCTCCCGCCACGACCATGTGGCCGCGCTCCTATGCGAGCTGACAGGGGCCGAGGCCGCGCTGGTCACCAACAACAACGCCGCCGCCGTGTTGCTGGCCCTGAGCGCGCTGGCTGTCGGTCGCGAGGTGCTTATCTCGCGTGGACAACTGGTCGAGATCGGCGGCGGCTTTCGCGTGCCCGATGTGATGCGCCAGAGCGGCTGCCAGTTAGTGGAGGTCGGCACGACCAATCGCACGCGCCTGAGCGACTACGAGACGGCTCTGACCGAACACACGGCGCTCCTGCTGACGGTTCACCCCAGCAACTTCCGCATCAGCGGCTTCACAGAATCTACCCCCCTGAACGCGCTGGCCGAACTGGCCCACCGCCATGACCTGCTGCTGATGGATGACCCTGGCAGCGGCTGCTTGCTCGCGAGCGAGGACTACGGCCTGGCGCACGAGCCAATGCCGCGTGAGAGCATCGCGGCTGGCGCGGATGTCGTCTGCTTCTCCGGCGATAAATTGCTTGGGGGTCCGCAGGCCGGGATTCTAGTGGGTAGGAAAGGTGTGCTAGCCCGAATAGCGAAGCATCCTTTGATGCGTGCCGTGCGCATCGACAAGATGACGTTGGCTGCCCTGGAAGCAACCTTACGGCACTACCAGCGCGGCGAAGCGTTGCAACACATCCCTATCTGGCGCATGATCTCGGCACATCCGGCGAAAGTTGCGCGGCGCGCCACTGACTGGAGCGCCGAGTTGCAAGTGCGCGGCCTGCCGGGGCGTGTGCTGTGCGGCGAAACGACCATCGGCGGCGGCTCGCTCCCTGGCGAGACCCTGCCCACCACGCTGCTGGCCATCGATGCTGCGCGCGCCGTGCTGCCTCTAGATGCACTGGCGAGGCACCTGCGCCTGCGCCATGTGCCCATTATCGCGCGCATCCTGCGTGATACACTGTTGTTAGATCCCCGCACGGTGCTTGAAGAGCAGGACCAGGAGGTCGTTCAAGGACTGGAGGAGTGTCTCACCTACGATAAAATGTAAGGAGAAAACCCTATGGAAGATTCGGTGGACGATTCGCTATCACCTCCCCTGGCCACTCCCATATCTTCAACGCGATCGAGAGCTATCCGTTTGGGCATCGCGTTTGTCCTGGGCCTGCAACTTGGCATATTTTTTTCCTTCTTCAATGCAATAGCTTTTCCGCAATGGGTGCAGCGCCTGCCGGTAGGTGTGCTGATCGTGGCGATGATGCTGAGTATTCTATTTGATCCCCGTGTGCAGCAAGGTACTCTGTCCTCCGGACGCCTGGTCATAGGCATTGTGAAGATCTTGCTGGCGATAGGCATTCCCCTGATCGTGTTAACCGCGCTCTTCTTCCTCGTGCCGGCCAGCGCGGCTATCGGCGTATTCCTGATCCCGCTGGCGGTCGCGCTCGTGGTAGCTTTCACCGTGGGCGGCGAGAACGTGTGGCTGGCCTGCCTATCGGGCCTGCTGGGCTGGCTGGGCGTTGGGCTGCCCGCGGTGCTCGCCAGCTATATGCAGTCGCGGGAGCCGGGCAGTGATTTCGGAGGCCTGGCGTTTGTGATCACGCTGGTGGGTGTTGCCATAGGGCTGGTGATTGCTGTACTGGGCGGCTTCCTGGGGCGCCTGCTGCGTCGGTGGTCGTTTGGGGAAGCATGAAACTGCTTCCCCGCGTTCCGCTTTAGCGCTCCTCGCCCTTCAGCATACGCACGTAGCTGTTGTAGCGGTGCGCATCGATGAGCGTATCGTTGACGGCCTGGCGAATCGCGCAGTCCTCCTCATCGACATGCATACAGTCGGAATAAAAACATTCGCCGAGGTAGGGGCGAAACTCGACAAAACACCAGGCCAGTTCTTCCGGCGGAATATTCCAGGCGGCCAGCGCGCGAATACCCGCCGAGTCGGCCAGCCAGCCACCGTCTGAGAGCGGATAAAGTTGCGAGCCGGTGGTGGTATGCCGTCCCTTCCCGGTCACATCGCTCACCAGGCCGGTGCGAATCGCCATGCCAGGCTCAAGCGCGTTGACCAGCGATGACTTGCCCACGCCCGAAGGACCCGTGAAGAGCGAGGTGTGATCCTTCAGCAGGGCGCGCAGTTCCGCGATGCCCTCGCCTGTCTGCTTGCTGGTCCAGAGCAGCGTATAGCCCAGCCGGCCGTAGAGCGCGGCCCCTTCATCAACACGTTTGTTATGAGGCAGATCGACCTTGTTGATACAGACGACAGCGCGCAACTGTGCGGACTCGCAGATCGCCAGGTAACGGTCAAGCATGCTGAAGCGCGGCTCCGGCTCGGCTGTGGCGAAGACGAGTACTACCTGGTCAAGGTTGGCGAGCAGGGTCTGCATGACGAGCTTGTTGTCTTTCGAGCCAACGTCCTTGCGTGTGAGCGCGCTCTGGCGCGGCAGAATCTCCTCTATCAGGCCCGTGTCGGCGTCGAGCCGGCGAATGCGCACGCGGTCACCCACGCTCAAGCGTGCAGGGGCCACGGCGCTCTCCTGGTCGGCGCGCTGTTGATGGGTGGAAGCAGATGTTTTTCCTTTATAGGTGCGGGCCTTATCCGCGGCTTTTCCTGCCTGGGCAAAGGCTTTTTTCAGTTTTCCCCGTAGCGTGCAGCGCAACACGCCTTGCTGGGTATGGATGTCGTAGATGCCATGCGCGCCGTTCAGCACGACTCCGGTCAGTGTATCGGATTCGTTCAGAGTCTCCGGTTCTTGCAGCAATAGTGTTCCCTCCAAAGGAGCATAAAAAAACACGGTCAAAACCTATCTAGCGAATAGAGCGTCTACCGTGCGGAGGGAGGCAAGCCACGTTCAACCATGCGGCGCGTGCCGGGCGTCTTCAACGTATCAGGAGTTGTAAGCCCTGGCTCTTTCGTGGTGTTCGCTCAGTCCCTTCGTGGGTAGACAAGGTGCATACAAGCACAAGCTGTCGATATGTGTGCTTTCCCATAAACTGCACCTCCTTTAACTGGCTAAGCCAGAACTTGTGTGAACGTTCATTCTTATATAACAAGATTACAAGACGTGGCTGGTTTTGTCAATGTGCAAATTACCTCTGTGGCCCTTTCGCGTAGGGGTGCCAACAGAATTCCTGTCAGCAGATGTCAGGAAGGATGGTGTAAAGTTGGAAGGGAAAGCGGCACCGGCAAAGCCGCCAAACGTGAAAGAGGGAGATATACATGCGTATAGGAGTCAATCTGGGACCGACGGCTAACTTGACGGCGGTGCTGGCAGCGGCTAAAAAAGCTGATACATATGGGTTTGACGCGGTAGGTTTTCTCGACCATTACCAGTCGGAGAAGCCGGAATGGGGCTATGTCTGCGGCTGGTCGCTGTATGGCGCGCTGGCCATGGCAACCACGCGAATCAAGTTAGTGCCGATGGTGCTCTGCCGCTTGAACTACCTGCCCGGAGTACTGGCGAAAGAGACAAGCATGCTGGCGCTGCTGAGCGGGGGGAGATTTGAGCTGGGGATTGGCGCGGGCGACTATTTCCAGGAGATGCGTGCCTGGGGGGTACCGGTACCAGATGCGGCAGCCCGTATCGAAGGCTTGCAGGAGACGATCCAGGTCCTGCAGCAGGTATACAGGGGAGAGAGCGTTACGTTGGAGGGCCAACAGCTACACATACGCGACGGTCTCTGCGCACCCGCCCCGGATAAAGCGCCGCGTGTGGTTGTAGGGGTAGGCAACTCGCGGCGCTTGCTGCGCAGCGCCGTTGAGTACGCGGACGAGGTGAATGTGTACGCTGATGAGGAGTTGATGCGTGAGGCGCGCAGGGAGGTTGAGGCAGCAGGGCGCGAGGTCGTAGTATCCACCTTTGTGTGGGACTGGCGCGAGGATATCGCGGAGAAGCTGAAGGAGTGGGAGCAATTGGGAGTTGAGAGGACATTTGTGACGTTCTGGGAGCCGTTCGCGCAACTGGAGCAGGCGGTCAACTGGATGCGCTGACCGCAAGCGTGGGTTGCATAATCTTCGTGCTAATCAGGGAGCAACTCACTCTTTTCTGGCACCTCTGGTTGCGGGATTGCGCGGGCTGCCAGGAACGGGATGGAGCCGGTAGTCGAGAGCCAGCAACCAGCGATGATCAACAAGAAGCCGGCGATGGTGGCAAGCGTGAGTTGCTCGCGGAGGATCGTAACGCCCAGGAGCACAGAGATGGCAGGATTGACGTAGGTAATCACCGTGCCACGGCTGGCTCCGACTTCAGCGATGAGCGCGAAGAAGGTCGGCAAGGCAAGGGCCGTGCAGATCAAACCGAGAACGAGCAAACTCGCGAGCACATTCACACTGGGTACCCTGCTGGGGGGCTGCAATATGATCCATGGCAGCAGAATAATGGTTGTGATACTACACTCGGCGGCGGCCACAGAGATTCTGGGTAATGCAACGAGGGGCCGGTGCTTGAGCATCAGGGCGCCAATCGCATAGCCAGTAGCCGCGAGCAGTATAAGAGCTGCCCCAAGCCACAAT
>JALYVR010000233.1:0-3586 GCA_030853145.1 Chloroflexota bacterium
GATGAGTGGTACCACTCCCGTGATATCGAAGCCGAAAAAAGGCCCTACAGCAGCAACAAGGGAACTATTCCACCAGGTAACGAGCAGGTCCAGCAACAAGAACGCTCCCAGCGTCGCACCAGCAAGCAGGATCAACTTGCTGGCCAGCCAGCGTTGCCTGGTAACTCCCTGGGTCCAGGCCAGCAAGTAGGTTCCCTGCTCAACTTCCCGCGCCAGTAGTGGGGCTCCGATGAAGATACCAACCAGCAACGGTAGGACCAGAAGGATATTCTGCACTTGCAACGATCCTACGTATTGCTCAAACGCGTCAAAGACATACGATGGACAGGTCTGCGACGCGCCTACGCATCCAGCCACGTTCGCCTGGTAATAGGAAGTCACCGCCAGGCCAGTAATCAGCAAGAAGAGCGCCAGCAACACCAGGATGATCCCGCCGATAAGGGCCTGTAGACGATGTTGCTGCCATGTGACTCCAATCATTGTTGTACATTCTCCTTTTCCCGTTCCAGCAAGGAAGACCGCAAGTTCACCGCCGGATGCGCCATATATGCCAGGATCACGTCTTCCAGTGTGACAGCATGCTCTTGCCAGCCTAGCCGGTTGATATTGGTCTCCTTTTGCACAATCATCGTAATCTCGCGTTCGCGCCTCTCCAGCGAGACAACACCTGGGTCGCCTTCACATTCTGTTATCTCTCCCCCAGCACGCGTAAGGCGTCGGTGTGCTGCCAGTAATGCGTCGACATCCCCGGCCAGTTGAACCTGTCCCTTTGCCAGCAAGATGACGTAATCGCAGAAACGGCCCAATTCGGCCACGACGTGCGAAGAGAAGAGGACAGTGAACTGCTCTTCGGTGGCGGCCACCAGCATGCTGCGTAAAAACTCCTGCCGGGCAAGCGGGTCTAGATTCGAAAGAGGTTCATCCAGGAGCAAAAGCTGAGGACACTTGGCCAGAGCCAGAACTAAAGAGACCTGAGCCTGCTGGCCTCCCGAGAGGCTGCCCACTTTGCGTGTGAGGGCAATATTGTAGCGCGCCAACCGCTCCCTGGCCCGGACGTGATCCCAACGTTGATTCAGCCAGGCGCCAAACTGTAGGTGTTGCTCCACGGTAAATCTTTTATAGAGCGGGCGATTCTGCGCCACAAAGCCAACGCGGGCGAGCACTTCGCGTGGGTGAGTATGAGGAGAATCGCCCAGGACCTCAATGGAACCCGCAGAGGGATCGAGTAAGCCAATCGCCAGGTGCAGGAGCGTGGTCTTTCCCGCTCCATTGGGGCCAACCAGGCCTGCCACATGGCCGGACGGGATCTGCAAGGTACAATCGCGCAATGCCCAGCTCGTGCCATACTGTTTGCTTAAGCCCCTGGTCTCAAGCATGAACGTCATGAAATGCCCTCCTTGATATCTTTAGGAAAGCATTCCTGGCGCGCACTTGCAAAAAGCGCCTCCAGGTCTTCCTCCTGTAAGCCGAGCTTCTGGGCGTCCTGCATCCAACGGACCAGCCGGCGGCGCAGCGCAATCTGGCTTGTGAGCAATGGATCGGCCAGAGCTTTGAGCACAAATGTGCCGACCCCCGCACGACTGCGAATCAGTCCCTCCTGTTCTAATTCTCGATAGGCTTTGAGGACAGTATTGGGACTTAGCAAGAGCTTCTCTACGACCTCCTTGACTGTTGGCAACTGGTCGCCAGGCTTGAGTTCACCAAGACGCATGGCCTGCTTTACCTGTTGGATCAGTTGCACATAGACAGGGACCCCGGAACGGCCATCCAGACGAAAATCAAACATGCTATCATGCACTCCTATGAATATTCAATTATGCACTGTTATGATATTTTAAAGAAGTATACACGACGCGCTATCTTCCTGTCAAGGAATAGCAAGGAGGGAAAATAAGGCGTCCAACCAGAGCCAGTTTGACGCGAAACGGAGGCGCCAATCGGCTCTGCTTGACGCTACCCCTGATTGCAACGTAGAATATCCCTACCACCCTTTCCTTGCCGGACAGTGAAAAAGGTACTAGTTTTTTGGAGGCTCCCGTTGGATCAGGAACAAGCATTATCGGCACCCTATGCTACTATTGAAGACGTACAGCGAGCGATGTTTAACGAGCGCTATATTGCTGATCGCAGCCTGGCGACGACCATCTTCCTGGCACTCAAGCGGCGCAAGCCGCTGCTGCTGGAAGGAGAGCCCGGCGTGGGCAAGACCGAGGTCGCCAAGGTGCTGGCCGCTATGCTCGATACACGCCTGATCCGCTTGCAATGCTATGAAGGCATCGATGTGAACACGGCCGTGTACGAGTGGAACTACACGCGCCAGATGTTACACATTCGCTTGATGGAGGCGGGGGGCAGCGGTCGCGACGAGGAACTCAAGCAGATCTTTGGCCCCGACTTCCTGATCCAGCGCCCGCTGTTGCAGGCCATTGATGCCGCCAATAGCAAGGCGCCGGTGCTGCTCATCGATGAATTAGATAGAAGCGATGAAGAGTTCGAGGCCTACCTGCTTGAACTGCTCTCCGATTTCCAGATCACTATCCCTGAGATCGGCACTATTACGGCCAAAGAGCCGCCGATTGTGATCATCACCTCGAACCGCACACGCGAGATTCACGACGCGCTGCGGCGGCGCTGCCTGTACTACTGGATCGATTTCCCCACGCTGGACAAAGAGTTCTCCATCGTGCTGGCACGTATGCCCAATGTTTCTGAGCGCCTCGCCAGGCAGGTATGCACCTTCGTGCGCGAGCTACGCGCCCTGGACCTCTTCAAGGCTCCCGGCGTCGCGGAGACGCTGGACTGGATCAGTTCTCTGCTGGCACTGGATCAGATGGAGCTTGTCGAAGGACCGGTGCGCGACACCCTGGGCGCGCTACTCAAATATCAGGATGATGTCTTGAAGGTTGGCGGAAGCGACCTGCGCAAGATGGTCCAGCAGGCCCGGAGCGCCTCGTAAGGATATGGCTACACCACAGGACAACGGCGATTCCTTCGCCACGCAACCACTGCAAGCCGTAGAACTGGAGCGCGGCGAGCGCCTGCTCTATCGGCTGACAGAGTTTGGGCGCATCCTCTGGGAATCGGGGATCGACGTGGGGCCGCGCAAGCTGCTTGATCTCGCCGAGACGCTGGGCTACATCGATATTACCAACCAGGAGGATTTCTACCAGACGCTCAAGTGCTCGCTGATGGCGCGACACGAGCAAGAGATGCTCTTCAACCAGCTCTACAACTACTACTGGTACACACGCGACAGCAAGAACAAGGCGGGCAACGACCCTGGCACGGCCAAGCGCGATGATCGTCAGATACGCCTGCCACCTTCGGAGCGCAAGCGCCTGGCCGAACACCTGAACGCCACCAGCGAGCAACGGCGCGAGTTGCGACCCGAGATGCGCGAGAGCGAGCGGCCCAGGCGCGCGGAAGAGCTGAGCGAGGCAGAGGACCAGGATCCAGGAGACCCGCAGGGAACGGCCTATAGCGCCATCGAGATGCTGCGCAGAAAAGATTTCGAGTCCTTCACCTGGGAAGAGGTGCAGGAGGCCAAGAAATTGATGGCCGAGATGCGCTGGCACCTTGGGCAGCG
>JALYVR010000233.1:3596-7313 GCA_030853145.1 Chloroflexota bacterium
GCGCAGCGGAAGCTATCCCGATATGCGCCGCATTGTGCGCCGGAACCTCAAGTACGGCGCAGAATTGCTCGAACTGACCTGGCGCGAGATCAAGTACAAGCCGCGCCCACTGGTGATCATCTGCGATATCAGCGGCTCCATGAGCCTCTACTCGCGGCTGCTGCTACACTTCATCCACACCATCTCGAACGGCCTGCTGAACGTCGAAACGTTTGTCTTTGGCACACGCCTCACCTGCATCACGCGGCAGCTCAAGAAGCGCGATGTGGACGACGCCGTGCGCGAGGTCTCCAAATCCGTGCAGGACTGGTCAGGCGGCACACGCATCGGCGACGCGCTGCACACCTTCAACCAGAAGTGGGCCAGGCGCGTGCTGGGACGCGGCGCGGTGGTACTGATCATCAGCGATGGCTGGGACCGCGGCGACGCCGGTATGCTCCAGGTAGAGATGGACCGCCTGCAGCACAGTTGTCATCGCCTGATCTGGCTCAACCCGCTGCTCGGCTCGCCTGATTATCGCCCATTGACCATCGGCATGAAGACGGCGCTACCCTTTGTCGACAACTTCCTGCCCGCCCATAACCTGGATAGCCTGATTAACCTGGGGAAATTGCTGCAACAGGTTGACGATAACCGCCCTGTGCGCAGCGCTGGCGCGCGTCGCAAGGCCGTGACGGCCTGGAGCAAGCCTGTTGTATAATAAGTCTGGAATGAGAGGTTTTCGATGCGAGATATTCTTCCCGATGTAGAGCGCTGGCGTGAGCGCGGCGAGCGGGTAGCGCTGGCTACAGTTGTTTCGATGGCCGGCTCCGCGCCACGCCGGCCGGGCGCCAAGCTGGCTGTCAGCGAACACGGCGAGATCACCGGCTCGGTGAGCGGCGGCTGCGTCGAGCCGGCCGTCGTGGAGGCGGCGCTGGAGGTGATCAAGAACGGCCAGCCGCAGATGCTCGAATTCGGCATTACCGAAGAGGACAACATCGAGCAGATCGGCCTGGCCTGCGGCGGCACTATCCACGTCTTTGTCGAGCGCCTGGACTGGTGAGGCCCAACAAAGACACAATAGCACGAACCGGAGTTGGTGATGAGCGGACTCTATGAAGCACTGAAAGATCACCTGGATCACGAGAAGGGCATTGCGCTGGCCACGCTGGTACGCGGCCCCGAACATGTGGGCGCGAAGCTGCTTGTCTTCCCGGATAAAAGCGCGCAGGGCACGCTGGGCGATGCCGCGCTGGATGCGCAGGTGATCGAAGATGCCGAGCACGCCATCTGGGTCGGCGAAGCGAGCACGCGCAGCTATAGCATCGAGGGTACCGCCGGAACGCAGACCGTTGATGTCTTCATCGAGGGCTTCCCACCGCCGCCGCTGCTGATCATCGTGGGCGCGGGCCATATCGCCATCCCCCTGACCACCTTTGCCAGAACCCTGAACTATCGCGTCATCGTCGTCGATGCCCGCGCCGCCTTTGCCACACGCGAGCGCTTCCCGCACGCCGACGAATTGATTGTGGCCTGGCCCGATGAAGTCCTGGAGAAGATGGACCTCAACCCCTCGACCTCGGTTGCGGTCTTGACACACGATCCCAAATTCGATGAACCCACACTGAAGGTCGTACTGGCGCGGCATGTGGGCTATGTCGGCGCCATAGGCAGCCGCAAGACCGGGGCGGAGCGCAACACGCGCCTGCAAAAACAGGGCCTCAGCGACGAACAGATCAGCCGCATCCATGGTCCCATCGGGCTAAACATTGGCGCGACCTCTCCCGAAGAGACGGCGCTGGCGATTATGGCCGAAATCGTCGCTACCCGCCATGGCAAAGACCGCGCTAATGTGCTCGACTGGACCAAAAAGTGAAAGCGAAACTTCCGCTCTCCTGATTCGTTAGATATCAATAGAACGATTTGCTGGCATTTGTTATAAAATATAAAGGTATCTTTCTATTTCTCATATGCTTTCTAATATAAAGAGAAGGATAAACAATGTCCAACACGCCTTATTATCCGGCCGACGAACCAACGCAACCAACGAAATGGTCTGACCTTCCTGGCCCTGAGCGCAACGATCAGGGTAAGCTGGTCATTGGCTCTTTTCAGGATACACCTCAAAAACCATCGCGCGAGCGCAAGCCATATCAATATCCACAGCAACAGTACCCGCAGTACCCACAGCAGCCACCGGCCTATCCACAACAACCGCAGCGCCAGCAGTACCCACAGCAGCCGTATACGCCGCCTCGCGACCCGGCGTATCCGTACCAGCAATCGGGAGGCAAGCTCAGTGGGCCGAACAGGCCGGCGCGTCCGCGTCGCCGCAGAGGCTGTACCATTGGCTGTCTCACCGTCATCTTGCTGCTATGTATCATTGGCGGCTTCGGGTTTTTCACGGCGCAGCGCGTGCTGGCCTTTGGTTCAGCCATTTCCACGCAATCGCCATTGAGCACACAGACAGGCTACATGGGTACCAGCGACCGCGTCAACGTGCTCGTGATGGGCTATGGTGGAGGCAATCACCAGGGCGCGAACCTGACCGACTCGATGATCGTAATGAGCGTGATGCCGCAAAGCCAGCACACGACGCTGATCTCAGTCCCGCGCGACCTGTGGGTACAGGTGCCGGCCGGTTCGGGACATTACCAGAAGATCAACGCCGTCTATGAGGTTAGCTCAAACAACGGGAGCGATCCGGCCGCCGGCGGCAATGCCGCGGCCCAGAAGATCTCGCTGATCACCGGGCTAGATGTCAAGTACTGGATGACCATCAACTTCGAGGGCTTCCGCGATCTGATCAATTCTATTGGGGGCATTGATGTCTACGTACCCGACTCATTTACAGCGAGATACCCCAAGAACGACGACCCCAGCATCGACCCAAGCTGGATCAAAATTCACTTCTCCAAGGGCATGCAGCATATGGACGGCGAGACGGCCATCCGCTATGCACGCGCCCGCGAGGTCATCGACAACTTGGCGGAAGGCACGGACTTCGCGCGTTCCGCGCGCCAGCAAGTGATCATCAAGGCGGCCCTGAGCAAGGCGAAGCAGGTCTCGACCTGGCCTCACCTCTTCAACGCCATGGATGCCCTGCGGCACACCATCTATACCAATATGTCACTGGCCGACCTGGCGGAATTCTCCTTGAAAATGGACCTCACCAATGCCCATCACGTGGGACTGAGCAATCAGAACGTGCTGGTAGACGGTCAGTCGTCCGATGGTCAATATATCCTGAAGCCCGCGAACGATAACTGGCAGGCCATCATTGACTATATCAAGCAGAAGCTGTATACCTAGTGCATACGCTCCTGCTCCAAAAACAAGCTAGGGGATAGGCATGACGCAGCAGAGTCCTCGGCTAATAGGCGGTGGTACCTATCGGCTGGGGCCAGTAATTACGGCCGGCCCAGTGCTAACCAGCTATAGTGCCTATAATCGACATACGAACGATGTGGTAGGGATCATCGTATTAGAGCTGCCTTCCACAGTCGATACACAACGCGCGCAGGGGCTTCTTCAGCCACTGGAGCGTCGCCGCCAGGTGCGTTCGTCGCATGTACTCGAAATACATGACTGGGGCATCGAGGGGAGCCGGATCTATATCGTCACCGATCCACCGCGCGGCGTGACGCTCAAGTACGTGCTGGATCACGACACCATCTCCCTGGAACGCGCACTGGAGTTGGCGCAACAGATGACGCGGGGCTTACAGACCCTTCACAG
>JALYVR010000234.1:0-2398 GCA_030853145.1 Chloroflexota bacterium
GAGCACCCGCGTTGTCGGCGGGCAAAGGGGGCCGAAGGGAGTGCTCTGTTCCAACACGACACCCTTTCATCTTGGGGGACTCTTTTTTGTATCTACATGTACTTCTAAGAGGCCTGCATCGCTCCTAGTGGCTTTGTCAAAGGGTTTTCTGGCTATAAGAAAGTAAAAGGTGACTCTCCCAGTGCTACCTTATGGTAGCATTGGGAGAGTCACCCTATTGTGAAGACCGCTCTCGTTCTGCTTGACACCCTCGCAACTTTACCACCCTTCCCAAACACATATATTCCCTCCTACCTTCCTGCACATCCCTTGCTTCTCATTCCCTCCCACCGTATATGCCCACCCATCAATCTCTCTCCCTCACTACCTGGCAAGTATTCACCGCTCACGTTCTAAAGTATACAGCATAACCATTGAAACTTACATGAAGCTTGCTTCTCTTTTATGAAGTAAATTTCATATATCTCTGATTTTATGTCAAATATTGGCCCGATCCATATAACAGTTTCTTCATGTACTGGTATTGCCTCAGCAATAACCGGCTTTTTGCCTGCCTCTTAGCTATGTCTCTCCCTTCCAGTACAACAGACGACGCAATAGCTTGACAAATAGGATGCCACATTGTATGGTTGTATAAATATGGCACTTCGCTCTGTTCCTTCATATTCCCTTATAACTGAGCTTTTGTAAGCCAGGCCTGACCTTCCTTTGAGAGCAGAGCACGCTCATCGCTATCATCACAGCACGTCAAGGAGGACTCGATCAGTATGCGCGACTCTATTTGTGGTATTGCGAGACGCGGTCAGAGATGTGAGGCCTGGATCACCCTGGCAGGGGTGGTCCTCGTCCTGGCGCTGGTGTTGGCGGCGTGTGGCGGCTCAACGCCTGCTACCTCGACAAAATATGGCGGCAAGATCAGCGTGGGGCTGAGCACAAACGATGTGGCAACGCTGGACCCGCTCAAATCAACGGCGCTCGTGGATCGCCAGGTCATGCTGAATATCTACGACACCCTGGTACGGGTCGACGAACATAATACGATTGTGCCGGACCTCGCGACCTCGTGGACCTATCCCTCACCCACCCAACTGGTCTTCACCCTGCGCACCGATGTGAAGTTCCAGGATGGCACGCCTTTCGACGCCAACGCCGTGCTATTCAACGTCAATCGCATCCTCAACACGCCGGCATCGCCCCGCTACAGCGAGATGTCCAATGTGCAATCCGTTGAGGCCATCGACGCGTCCCACGTGCGTTTCAATTTGAAGAAAGCCTTCTCTCCGCTGTTGGCGACATTGACCGACCGTTCGGGCATGATGCTCTCGCCAGCCGTTGTGCAAAAACTGGGGCCGCAGTTAGGCAACGCGCCGCGCAACGCCGGCAGTGGACCATTTATGTTTAGTGAATGGGTCAAGGGAGGACACCTGACCGTCACCAGCAATCCTCATTACTGGCTCAAAGATGCTCAAGGGAACGCGCTCCCCTACTTGCAGTCCATTCGTTACGTGCCCATCAGCAATGGCAGCGTGATGTTCTCCAACTTGCAGACGGGCACCATCAACGTTGCCGATGCCCTCGATCCCAACGATGTCGCCAGCGCCAAAACAAATTCCACGCTTGTCTACAAACAGATCCCCGGCTTCAGCTTCTTCGGCATGATGCTGAACACCAGAGTCGCGCCGCTCGATAATGCGCATGTGCGCCGCGCCATCGAGTGGGGCGTAAACCGCCAGGAGATCCTCACCAGCGTCTTGAAGGGCATCGGCGTGATAGCCCAGGGACCGATCTCTCCCAGCAGTTGGGCCTACAACAGCAGCTTTGCACCCTATACCCCCAATAGCACCAGTGCCAAAACTGAACTGGCGCAGGCCGGAAAATCCGGGGGCGTGGCCTTCACCTTGCTCATCGCCAGTAACTCTCCAGTGAATGCACAAGAAGCGCAGTTCATCCAGTCAGAATTGCAGCCGCTAGGGATCACGGTCACTATCAAGCCGGAAACGTTCGTGTCCCTGCTCACCGACACACAGGCGCATAATTTCCAGGCGGCGCTGCTTGGCTGGAGCGGGCGGCCTGATCCCGATGGGAACATGTTCTCCTGGTTCCATACTGGCGGGGGCAATAACAATATGCAGTATTCCAATCCCCAGGTCGATTCCCTGTTGGAAGCGGCCCGCACGACCAGCGACCAGGCCCAGCGCACCTCGGACTACCAGCAAGCGGAGCAGATGATTTTGCAGGATGCCTCGTATGTGTTTATCAACCATGGCGTGAGTATTCAGGCCAGCACGAAGAATATCCAAAACTTCACGCTGTTGCCAACAGGCATCATGCAGTTCACGCAAGTGTACGTTAAGTAACCACAAGGCCTGCTCGCACATAAAATGGACCAGGTGGGAGC
>JALYVR010000234.1:2408-7264 GCA_030853145.1 Chloroflexota bacterium
AACGGGCGTGTACCTCCTGTTGCTCGCCTGGCTATTGACTACAAGGGGGAAGCATCGTGACCCGGTATATCGCGCGACGAATTTTCTTCATGCTTCCGGTCGCATTAATCGTTAGTTTTACGGTATTCATGACGATTCACCTCGTGCCTGGTGACCCAGCGCGCGTTCTCCTGGGCGAGGAGGCCACACCACAGGCGGTGGCAGCGCTGCAGCAGCAATTAGGGCTGGACAAGCCGGTGCCAGTCCAATTCATCTTGTGGCTCTGGCAAGCCTTGCACGGGAACCTGGGGGATTCTATCCAGCTCCAGCAGCCGGTTCTGGATGCTATCGTCCAGCGCCTGCCTGTCACGGCGGAATTGGGCATCTGCGCGCTGCTGTACTCTCTCATCCTGGCGATTCCTCTGGGTATCTACTCCGCGACACATCGCAACTCCGTCATAGACTGGTTTGTGAACGTGCTCACCCTGCTGAGCACAGCCATCCCCAGTTTTGTGCTGGGGCTGCTGCTGATTTTCTTTTTCGCTGTCGGTCTACGGCTCCTGCCTCCTGGAGGATATGTGCCCTTTACTGAAGATCCCCTGGCCAATCTGCAAGACCTGCTCCTGCCTATGATCGCGCTGGGAACGGGAGCAGTAGCTGTCAATATGCGCCAGATTCGCGCCAGTATGATCGAAGCACTCAGCCAGGAGTACGTCAAGACGGCACGCTCCAAGGGGCTGTCAGAAAGAAGGGTCGTCTATCTCCACGTGCTGCGCAACGCCATTATCCCACTGCTAACTATCGTCGGATTGCAGGTAGGGACGATCCTGGCCGGCGCTTTTGTGATCGAGACGATCTTTCTCTGGCCCGGCATCGGTCAATTGGCAGTCAGCAGTATTCTCTCGAAAGATTATCCCGTGGTCCAGGGAGTGGTCTTGCTCTCTGCGCTTTCCTATATGGTAATCAACTTACTTGTCGATATCTGCTACGCGATCCTTGATCCACGTATCCGTCTCGATAAGGCATAATCTATAGATGCAGACAGCGCCCTGGCGCTGGCTACTGGCAGGAGCATGCTATGGCGATCCCAACGAGCCAGGAACCACAGACCCTGGAACAACCATCTGCATGGATAGGCGCGACATGGCTGGAGCAGACGCTAAAAGCCTTTCGACAGGACCCGCGCTTATGGTTCGGGGTTATGTTGCTGCTCTTCATCCTGGCAGCTATCTTCGCGCCTCTCATCAGCCCATATCCTCCGCTGCAATACCACCCGGCGGTCGCAACGCAGGGACCGAGCCTGGCGCATCTTCTAGGGACGGATGCGCTTGGGCGCGACCAGCTCAGCCGCATCATCTATGGGACACGCATCTCGCTATCGGTGGGGCTGGCCACGATCTTGATGGGTGGGATCTGCGGCACGCTCATGGGCATCCTGGCCGCCTATTTCAAAGGCTGGGTTGACCAGGTCATCACCATGGTTGTGGACTCGATCCTCTCCTTCCCTTCGCTGATCCTGGCGCTGGCGATTGCCGCTGCTCTGGGGGCCAGCGTCATCAATGTGGCCATCGCGCTGGCCATTGTGCGTGTCCCCCTCTACGCCCGGCTGGCGCGCGGCCAGACGCTCCAGGTGGCCGCACAGGACTACGTGACCGCCGCTACGGTGAGCGGGACGCGCACGCGCAGAATCCTGCTACGCCATGTCTTCCCCAACATCTTCAGCCCTTTACTTGTGCAGGCCACCATCTCGATCTCATTCGCCATCCTGGACGAATCGGTGCTCAGCTTCTTAGGCCTGGGAGCCGGGCCGCCAACACCTGAGTGGGGCTCGATGATCAGCGACGCGCAGCCATACCTCAACAGCGATCCCTGGATGATGTTCGGTCCAGCTCTGGCCATCGTCCTGGTCGTGCTGAGTCTCAACCTCTTCGGCGACGCCTTACGCGACCAGCTTGACCCGCGCGATACTACACGGGTGAGCGTGCCCGCGCAAGGGGCTGCCTGAGACCAGGCGCCCCTTCAGGAAAGTTCCAGCAGCGGGAAGGCCCGGTGCGCGCGCGATGGCACCAGGAAATTCTGACGACGCGTCGCCGTAATAAAGCGCTCCAGCCCATTGTCATCGTCTTGCACCTGGTATTGCTTCACGAGGTCGAGCGCGGCCTGGTTCTTGCGCAGCTTCGCGAAGAACTCGGCCGTTGGCACAAAGATCGTGAACTGCAACTTCGGCTGGGAAGAACCATCTGGCACGTCCATACTATCGAAGCCTGGTCCGTCCGCGCGAATATGCGCGGGCTTCCCATCGGCGCCTCGCGATGAACGCTGGAGAGCCGCGATATGGCCCATGCGATGCTGACCCTGATAGGTATGGATGGCCTCGGCGTTGTGCAGCGCGTCCTGTGTCCCCTGGTAGATATTCTCCAGAAACGCCGGCCCGCCCCCGTTCGCATACTGGTCCTTATACCCCTTCGAGGGAATGGGATTTGAACGGAACATGTACTGACAGTGCTCGGTATAGGGTTCATCGGCCGCGTAAAATTGCTCCAGGTCCTGAATAACATGCGAGAGGTGCTGGATAGATCCGTTGAAGAAATAATCTCCCTTGTGCGTATCGGTGAAGCGCGCCGAGGCATCGCCCTGAAAAGCCGTACATGACGCTGTGCCAGTGCCGCTCACTTGCTGATCGGCGAAGCCCATCCACATCGGGGAGTGCGGATTGATGCGCGGCGCATACGCCAGGCCATTGGTGTTGGCAAGCTGGCGTGGCAGGCCGATCTGCACGAACATCAGGCGCTCCGACGTGAAAAGGAGCAGGTCATTGAAGGCCGGCGATGGCACATGCCGCCCTGTCAGCTCGTTGCTGCCTTTCAGCCAGGCGATCACATCATAGAGGTGCGCGATCTCGTCGCTGCGCAGCGTCAAGAGTACATCGTTCTCCTCGATCACTACCGGCACATTGTACTTGCGCTTGCTCATCCCTGGATTCTGCGGCGTTACGTCGGTGGGACCCGGCACGGCCTCTTCCAACGCGAAGCGCGTGCGGTCAGTCAATAAGCGAGGCATATGCCCGGCCACCACGTCGTGCGCCAGGCGATTGAAATAGGGGATACCATAGGAGATAGTCGTAAAAATGCCGTTGGGACTAAATTCATAGGCCGCCTCGATCGTGCGCAGGGCCTCCTCCAGAACCCCCTGTTCCCGGTGCGTGGGCCGGCGCGTGAGTTGGGCGGTTACAAAGAGTGTGTAGACCGGCCCAAAACGAAAGACTACGCCATCGATCGTCCTGGCAGGCGGGGTATAATCGCTGATGGCATACTGGATCTCTGGCAAGGGACCATGCGGTCTGGCTGCTACAATACGATTGGGGGTCCGGGCCAGCACAGTGAGCGCCGTCAGGGTGGATGCTGAGAGGCCCAAAGCTCCTATGCCCGCCTTCAAGAAGGTGCGCCGGCTCAAAAAGCCCCCTGCCATCCCGACTTCTGGCTCTTCAGGGGAGGGGTCTTGCGGATAGTGCGAATCCATGCTGCTGCTCTCCTTCTGATGGTGTCTGCTGCTGTGACCCGGAGTCGGCATTCTCCGGCCACATGGCTCCTTGTCCATACCTCACTGGAACTGGACACACCACATCGGGTCCCTACAGAAAGCATGGCAAAATGAGCAATGAATGACCCCCATCAATATAGGCACAATTCTACTATGAGTTCATGAAAATGTCAAAGGGGATCTCTGGCCATGTAGCCATACTGGGCTATTCCAGAAACACAACGCATTGTTGAATTGATTACAGAGCCGAAAACCCCTGGCACAACCCGGCAATATGCGTTATGCTTATGCTAGACACGCTACCCATTCCCGTAGGGACGCGCTTGCTCGCGCCCGGAAGATGTAATGATGTATGCATACACACACTGCCTACGACGCGATCGTCATCGGCTCTGGACCAAACGGTCTGGCCGCCGCGATCACCCTGGCGCGGGCGGGCCGATCAGTGCGCATCTACGAGGCCAGCGACACAATCGGTGGGGGCTGCCGCTCAGCGGAACTGACCCTTCCCGGCTTTGTGCATGATATCTGCTCAGCAGTTCACCCCCTGGGGCTAGGCTCGCAATTTTTTCGCTCCCTGTCCCTTGAGCAGTATGGCCTGGAGTGGATTCAGCCGCCAACCCTGCTGGCGCATCCGCTCGACGATGGCAGCGCGGCCGTCCTGGAGCGCTCAATCGAGTTAACCGCCGCCAAGTTAGGCGGCGATGGCCGGGCCTATCAGCAACTTATGCGCCCCCTGGTTGCCAACTGGGATGCCATCGCGGGCAGTATCTTCGGGCCGCTACGCATCCCACACCATCCCTTTGCGCTGGCCCGCTTCGGCTTGAAAGGGGGCCGCTCGGCGTATGGCCTGGCGACGCGGCTCTTTCACGGGCCACATGCACAGGCCCTCTTCGCCGGCATAGGCGCCCACTCGATGCTCCCCCTTGAACAGCCGCCAAGCGCGGCAGCGGCCCTGGTGCTGGCTACCCTGGGCCATACCGTTGGCTGGCCGATACCCCGTGGAGGCTCGCAGAAGATTGCCGATGCGCTGGCGGCCTATCTCCGCGAGCTGGGAGGCGAGATCATCACCGGCGAGCGCATCGATACGCTCGCCGCGCTGCCCTCCGCGCGCGCGATCCTGTGCGATGTGACGCCGCGCCAGTTGCTCAGCATGGCCGGCCCCCAGTTGTCGGGACACTACAGACGCCAGCTCCAGCGCTATCGCTACGGCCCCGGCGTCTGCAAGATCGACCTGGCCCTCGATGGCCCCATCCCCTGGAGGGCCAGCGCATGCAGGCAGGCCGGCACCGTGCATGTTGGAGGCACGCTGGCAGAGGTCGCGGCCGCCGAAAGGG
>JALYVR010000235.1 GCA_030853145.1 Chloroflexota bacterium
GTCTAGCCATCCTCCCGCGCTCCTCTTGCTACAAAAGCCCTGTCCTGTGGGAAAGGAAATCCTTACCATGCCATTCACGGCACATGCCCTCAGGTACGAGCCGGAGAAGAGCTTTCCCGCTCTGTATGCCTACCTGCACCAGCGGGCACAGCGCTTTCTGGGGTCGTTGCGCTATGATAGCGACGAAGTGGACCTGGTCGTCGGGCATGTCATAGAACGGTTGGTCTGCCTGGGCCTTATAGGTGGCAGCGATCACGCGCCTGCCACGGCTCTCGATCAGTTGAACGATGCGCAGTTTTACGCGTTCCTCAATCAATGCGTGAAGCATAAAGCCATCGACCGCTTACGTAAGCGCCGCCTGCTGGTATCCTCTCTCGCTGAGCTGGACAATGCCGAAGGAACAGAGGGAGAGAGCGATCGTGACCCTTTAAGCGAAGCGGTCGAGCCAGCCTGGGGCTCGCCTCCATTCGCGACCCCCGAAGAGGTCGCGCTGCACCTGGCATCCCAGCGGGAGCTACGCAACCTGTTGAAACATTGCATCAAGGCCCTCAGCAGTGCCCCTCGCCAGTTTCAAGCCGTGGTGCAGGAACTGGCGGAGATGGGCGCGACCGAACTCCTGCAGGATGTGCTTACAGAAATCCAGGCCAGCATGCCGCCTCTGGATGCGCCATTGGCGCACAGCAGCCAGCACAAAGACCACGCCCACAAAAAATTGCGCCCCTGTCTCCAGGCGCACAGCACAAATTTGGCAGTGATCGTAGCGTTACGTTTAACAGAGTATGTCGCAGATGCTATTCATCGTAACGAAGTGCCTACCCAGGCTCTGACGCAAGAGACACTCTCGCTTCATGATGTACAACAGGGTCTGAGGCAACTGGCGGCTGAAGGCCTGGTCGCTTGGGACGGGGGTGAGACAGTCCACCTCACAGCGGCCCAGGTGAAACATCTGTCGCGCTTCTACAAGGAAGAATAGGTATCTAAGCTCTGGAAGGAGGCTATTGATGAACGACCATAAGCAGTTTGAGGTCCCGCCCGGCAGCGCCGAGCTGGCGCTCTGGTTACAGCGCGTGATGCCACCTCCAGGCACCGATGGGGAGTTGGCGAGTGTGAATAGCGAGCAACTCGCTTTATTGCAGGACGACCAGGATCACTTGCGCTTCTACCAACAACTACCCAATTTTGTGCTGGCGCTCCTCAATGGCTCTACACAGCTCGATACCCGCTATGCCTCCCTGCTTTACCACCTTCTGGGCTGTCCTACCTGTCACAACGCCTACCTGGAAATCTACCGGGCGATGCGCGTCACCGTGCAGAGCGGCATGGAACCTCTCGAAATGAGCCAGCCGGCCCTGCCTCTGGCCACCGTGCCACCGCGCGTCCTGGTCCACCTGTGCCAGTCACTCATCAGGCAGGCCGAACTGGTGCTGCGCGCGTTCGAGCGGGACGAGAGCGAACGACAGGCGAGCGCGCGCGCATTGCTGCGGCGCGCGATGCAGGTAAGCGCACACATGATGCAGATGCGCGGCCGCGCGCTACAAGACCTGGTACGCGTCGCTACGCTCTTCGAGCAGCCTGCCGAAGAGAGCGGGCAACAACTGGCAGCTTATACCTATTCATGGCAGCTCACCGGCAGTGGAGCGCGACACGGCGGCAAGGTACTGCGCCGGGCTGAGGCTCCGACTCGCTCTCCCGAAACACCCGCAGGCCAGCCAGCGATCTACATCCAGTCGCACTCTCTGGAGGGGAGCATTACCCAGCAGGGGAATACTCTGGAACTGCACCTCCAGGACCTCGATGCCTCGCTGCACGGCGCGTATGTGAGCGTCTCGGTGCCACTTGGCGGATTGCTCGAACCTGTGCGCTGGCTAGGGGGCAATCCGCGCGCCATCCGCAGTTCCGCGCCTGTCGATGACCATGGCTCGCTGAGCACGCCGCTCGGCGAGACCGCCCTGCGATTAACCAATACGGAGGAGCGCAACCTGCTGGAAGTGATGTTCTTACGGCTCGAAGTGCGCCCGGTCAAGTAGCCGGATCAGCCAGAGCGCCGGGTTGGAACTCCACCGTGCCGCTTTTCCCCCCGCTCTTGCGTGCTACATAGGCCTGTTCGAGCGTGATGGTCGTATCAACGCCCTTGCACATATCATAGATGGTGAGCGCAGCAACGGTGGCGGCGGTGAGCGCCTCGACATCGACTCCGGTCTTATAGGTAGTCCTGGTGCGCGCTTCGATGAAGATCAGCCCCCGCGCGCTATCCAGGGTGAAGTGCAGGTCGATATGGGTCATCGGCAACGGATGGCACAACGGGATAAGCTGCGGTGTCTGCTTGGCTGCCATGATCGCCGCGATCTTCGCCACCTCCAACACGCTGCCCTTGGCGATCTCGTTGTTCTCGATCAGGCGCAACGTCTGCGGCGCCATGCGCACCCGCGCCCTGGCAACCGCCTCGCGAAACGTCTCCGGCCGCTCCGTCACATCGACCATGTGGATAGACCCGCTCTCGTCCAGGTGGGTCAACTGCTGCTGATTCGCATCTTGTGTCATACTCGATGGCTGTCCTTTTCTGTAAACATCACGTATTTACCCCTAGCTATATCTGCTTATCCTCTGACGGCTCTCATAAGCGCGGCGGATGTAGATAATGGCATCGCGATCTTTCCCGCGTCTCTCCAGGAGCTGGACGTAGTATATCGCTTGCTCGGCCAGCTCTTCATGGGCGTCCAGGCGCTCGAGCATATCCAGGCCGGATGTAAAACACGAGTCGCCTTCCTGGTAATCTGACTTCGCATATTCGATGCGTCCAAGCACCAACAAGGCTTCGGCGGCAACGATGGTATCGCCAGAGGAGGAGGACAGGCGCCTGGCTTCATGCGCATCGTTCGCGGCTTCGTCCAGCGCGTGGTGCTCAAGCAGCCAGGTTGCCAGGTGAGTTTTAGCGCTGGCCCTGGCCAGCGGTTCATGCGCTAGGCCATTTTGCTGGAGCGCCTCATCCAGCCGCGCCCGCGCCCCTTCCTGGTCCACCTTCATCATAGCACGATAGAGGTAATGATAGATCTCGCTCTTCAGGAGAACATACGCTCGCTGGTTGTAGAGGTAGAGACATTTATAGCCATTTAGTGTAGCCTGAAAGTAATCTTTTGCTTCAGTGTATTGCTGGCTCAAGTCCCAGTAGGCCATTTCTGGATGCTGGGCATCAGTGTGCGCTTCGATGACGCTAATGGCGCGCCTCAGCATATCGATAGCCTGCTCGACTCGGCCCAGGTGGATATAATACTGACCCGTATTGGCGCATACCTGGGCCATGAAGAGGGGGTCCTGCACCTGACTGCCCTCCAGAAGCGTGAGGCAGTGCTGATGGAGCAGGAGAGCCTGTGGATAGTTGCGCATAGCTGCATATACCGTTCCTAGCAAGTACAGAATATGCGCACTGATGGATGTGTCGCTCAGGTCCTTTGCAAGCTGAGTGGCTTCGTTGAATGTGGTTTCAGCCTCGTGCAATTGCCCTGTATCAAGATAGGCCCAACCAAGTAAGTAACGAACCTGCGCCTGCTGCCGGCGCTTCAAATTTTTAGGCGCGAGCTTCTGTAATTGCGTTAGCGCCTTTGTCGCTGTTCCCTGGCAGATATATATCTGCATCTCCAGCAACGCCAGGTCTACTTCATCTTCTCCCCGCAGAAACAACCCTGAGGCAAGAGCCTGCCCCCCCTCACCAGGAACCTGGCTCGGCAGCAACTGCGTCGAGGAGAGGCCAAGACGCGCGGCGAGAATCTCCAAAGCACGGATCGAGGGATGAATCTGCCCTCGTTCAATAGCTGAAATGTAACTCACGGAAAAGTCAGGACGGGCAAGCTGGCTTTGAGTCAGCCTTCTGGCTACCCTGGCCTCACGGATCTTCGCCCCAACTGACTGACCAAACTGATTGTGGAATGAATCTGGCGACATTTAACCCTCCTACACACATCACACGCGTAAACATGACGAGTCAACAAATAAATAATATACACCTAAAATGGATTGTAAAGTCTGTTTGTATCTTTGTCAATATGTTAGTGCAATATAGGATGAACACATACAGGTTGTCCTTGTGTTACAAATACAGTTGCGGCGCAGGCTTTCTTTCGACAAAGGCCTGGGTATATAATGAAAAAACATACTCATTACAGAATCAAGCGATCTCACGAGCTTCGCGTAAATTTTTTCAGGAGTAGCACGGGCAATGTTTCGTTTTCTAACAGCGGGTGAATCACATGGGCCATGCTTGACCATGATTGTAGAGGGATTACCGGCCGGGATGCCGGTAGAGAAGGCGGCTATCGACACGGATCTACGGCGGCGGCAGGGAGGCTATGGGCGCGGTGGGCGCATGAAGATCGAGAAGGACGCCGTGCGCTTTCTCTCCGGAGTGCGCCACGGCCAGACGCTGGGATCACCGGTTACGATGCAGATCGAGAATCTCGATTGGACAAACTGGGAAGAGCGCATGAGCGCGGAGCCAGTGGAGGCGCCTGTTGAGCCTGTGACACGGGCGCGTCCGGGGCATGCCGATTTCACGGGAGCCATAAAATATGGCCATAACGATATCCGCAACGTGATTGAGCGTTCCAGTTCGCGCGAAACGGCGGCCCGTGTCGCGGTAGGCAGTTTATGCCGCCAGTTGCTGACGCACCTGGCTATCACGGTCCACAGCCATGTGCTCTCGGTGGCCGGTGTTGGCTATGAAACGGCACGCCCCATGACGCGCGAAGCTTATCCTGATGCCCTCTGGGAGCAGGTTGAGGCCTCGCCTATGCGCTGCGCCGACGCCGCGCTGACCGAAAGAATGATCGCCCGTATCCTGGAGGCTAAGCGCGACGGCGACACCTGTGGCGGCGTCTTCGAGGTGCTCGCCTTTGGTGTCCCCATCGGCCTGGGCAGCTTCAGCCAGTGGGATCGCCGCCTGGGCACGCGCCTGGGCGCGGCCATGATGAGCATCCCCTCGGTCAAAGCCATGGAGATCGGGGCAGGCTTCGAGACGACACGCATCACTGGCTCGCATGTCCACGATGTACTGCGCCATGGCGACGATGGGCACTGGTTCCATCTGACGAATAACGCCGGCGGCATAGAGGGCGGAATCAGCAACGGCGAGCCACTGGTGGTACGCGTGGGCGTGAAACCCATTCCGTCGCTGGCCCACCCGCTGCCATCGGTAGACCTGGCAACAGGAGAGAATATCGAGCAGACACGCTACGAGCGCAGCGATGTCTGCGTGGTGCCGGCCGCCGGCGTCGTAGGCGAGGCCATGATGGCCATCGTCCTGACCGAAGCCGTGATTGAGAAATTCGGAGGCGATAGCCTGACAGAAATGCTCAAGCACTATCGCACTACTCCAACCGTGTAGGGGTGTCCTTTGTTAGCTATTTTGCTTGTCAATCGCTGAGAACAATGATACACTTCTCAAGAGATCAAGAACGGATCAATATAGAGGGATAGCGCAATGAATATCAGCAGGAGCATACGCAGATTGAGCCAGGTCTTCATCATCCTGTTTGTCGCTCTGAGCGGCGGGTTGGTCTACTGGCAGGTAGTCGTGGCGCAGCAAGTAACGTCGAATATCCATAATGGTCGGCACTGTTTGCCTGATGCAGCGCCTATACGCGGGCGCATCTTTGATCGCAATGGCGTCCTGCTGGCGGACTCTAAATTGATCGACCCCAACAATCCGCCGGTCAAACCGGGCGCGGTCTGCGGGTACCAACGCCACTATTACTTGAAAGATTATCCCTCGCTAGCTGGCCTGATCGGATTCTACATCGGTCCTAACTACACTTCGACCGGCATTGAAAAACAATTCGACGACTATCTCAGCGGCCGCAAAGGGCTGAGTATGCTCAACAATACCATCAACCAGGCACTGCACCGGCCGCCGGTCGGCGATGACATCTACCTGACCATCGATACACGCATCCAGAAGATCGCAGAACATTACTTCGATAAAGATGCGCCGCGTGTGAATAACCCCATCGGGCTCCCCATCATTGATAACAAGTTCGTCTTCGCCACGGACCGAGGGTCGGTGGTGATCACCGACCCGCATACCGGCGAGGTGCTGGCAATGGTGAGCCGCCCAACATTTGATTCGAACCGCATTGCCGCCGGGGACCTCAAGTACTTTGACCAACTGAACGCAGACCCCGAGCAGCCCCTGGTGGAACGCCCCCTCCAGTCGCGCTATGTACCCGGCTCGACCTACAAGACCGTGACGCTATTGGCGGCGCTGGACTCCGGGACCATGCAAATGAGCGAGCCGTTCGATCAGCAGCAAGCCCTTGGTCCCGTCGTACTTGGTGGTGAGCGCTTTGGCCCGACGGGCAATAATATTGCGACTGTGGTGCATCATTTCCCGGTCAGCCTGGCCTATGGTTACGCGCACTCGGATAACATCATCTTCGCCCAGGTGGGCGTCAAAACGGGGTCACAGACCTGGCTGGATTATAACCACCGCTTCTATGTCGAGCGCGATATCCCCTTCGATCTGCCGGTCGCCAGGAGCCATGTGCTGCCGAACGGCCAGCAAACGCTCTCGGATGCGCAATTAGGGGAGAACGCGTTCGGCCAGGGGGTGGACTTTATCACGCCGATGCAGATGTCATTGTTCGACGATGCCATTGCCAACAACGGAAATCTGATGAAACCGTACGTGGTCATGAAGATCCAGACACCCCCGGCCAGTAACACAACCACATCCGCCGCTATTGGCGATACCACAGTGATCTTCTCTAATAGCCCGCAATCGCTGGGCAACCCGATCAGCGATCAGACGGCGAGCCAGGTACGCTACGGGATGTATGGCGTTGTGCGCTGCGGCTCTGGCGCCGTGGTAGAGAAGATGACCAATTCTCCCTGGGCAATCATCGCCAAAACGGGTACGGGCGAGGTCGGCGGCACAGCTCACGCGCAGGCCTGGCTGATCACCCAGGCACCCTACCACAATCCCCAGCTCACTATTGTGGGCATGCGCGAGAACGGCGGCGAGGGCGGCTACCAGGATGGCCCGATGATCGCGGATATGTACCAGGACATCTTCACGCATGTGATGAAGTCGCAGTTGCCGCCTCCACTTGACCCGTTTAACCCATACTGCTACGACCAAGGCTTCGTGAACTAGGATCTTTGTATATGGTCTAATATGATACCAGAAGAGACATGAGTTACCCCGAATTTTTGAAACACCCATTCAAAAAACGAGGGTGCAGGGAGCGGAGCGTCCCTGCCG
>JALYVR010000236.1 GCA_030853145.1 Chloroflexota bacterium
GGCACGCACCGGGAAGCCACGCTCAGCGGGCGCGACGAGCGGCACAGCATCACCCTGCCTGACAACACCCACCTGGTCGAGGTCTATATTCGCCAGAGAGAATACACTATCTTGAACATCCCAACCGGGGAAGTAGGGCGAGAGGCCTTGTAGCTGGTCGCCTGGTCGCACATCCCCCATGCAGGTACCCTGTTCCAAGGCGACACATGAATAAGTATCAACGAATGGGTTGACAAGCCCGCCCGGCAGACAGATATTCGTGTGATGTCTGCCGGGCTTGTAAACGGCGCCCCTACCATGACGGCAAGCTACATTCGGTAGGATAAAGGTCGCTCCCCATCTCGCGTAGGGACCCGGCTTGCTGCGTTCGTGTAGCAGGCCCTTGGGCCTGAGAGGCCTCTCCCGCCCTCGCAAGCGAGGCCAACCGCACGGATGCGGCAAGCCGCATCCCTACGCGGATGGGGGTGGCTCACCGGGGCATTGAAGCTTGACTACTCATACTCCTTCCCGCAGACCTGTAGATGCTGTGGAAAGCGCTCCGCAAAAAATCTACTCGTGCCAACAATGATGCTTCTACAGAACGGGCGCCAGCGCGCAGCGAATCTCCTGTTGTACCTCTACATCTTCCTCGCAGAGCAGGCGCTTCTGCAAGATTTGCCTGGCCTGCTCGCCTCCAATGCGCCCCAACGCCCAGGCGGCATGACCGCGGATCAGTGGCTCGCTATCGTGCAGGGCGTTGGTGAGGGCAGGTATCGCCACAGGGTCACCGATGTTGCCAAGCGCCACGCACACATTACGCAGCAGGCCCCGGCGCCTGGCGCGCTTGATGGGACTGTGACGAAAGCGTTCGCGAAATTGCTCTTCGGTCAGCGAGAGCAGCGGGATCAGCTCAGGGTTGCTGCCAACCGCCGGCCGCGGTCGAAATTCCTCGCGTCGTCGCACCTGCACGAGCGAAGGGGCCGCTGCAGGTTCACGCAATCCAAGTCGTTTCTCCGCTATCTTGTTCACGGGGCAGACCTGCTGGCAGATATCACAGCCAAAGATCAGGGTACCCATCAGCGGGCGCAATTCGAGGGGGATGCTGCCACGCAATTCGATGGTCAGGTAGGAGATGCAGCGCGTGTTGTCCAGGACATAGGGGGCCGGTAAAGCGCCCGTTGGGCAGGCGCGCAGGCAGATCTCGCAGTTGCCGCAGCTTGCTTTGAGTGGCTCGTCGGACAGCAGGGGGAGGTTCGTCACAATCTCCGCCAGGAAGACCCAGGAGCCCCAGCCTTTGGTCAGGATGTTCGTGTTCTTGCCGTACCAGCCCAGACCGGCGCGCTGGGCTACCGCGCGATCCACCATGCGCCCCGTATCTACAAAGAGGCGCGTCTCTAGCTCGCTGCCGCCCTGCTCGCGAGCATACTCGCGCAGCCAGGCCGCGAACTGTTGCAGCCTGGGCTTGATGATCTCGTGGTAGTCATCGCCCCAGGCGTAGCGCGAGATACGCCCGCGTGGACCGCCGTCCGTTTGCTCGGCGGGCTGCTCGGTCAGGTAGAAGGTGGCCAGCGCGATGATCGATTGCGCTTCCGGCAGCAGCGCATCAGGGTAGCAGGACACCTCCGCGCGCTCGGCTGTGAACCAGGGCAGACCAGCCATCAGTCCTTGCGCGATGCGCTCTTTGATGGCGCGTTCTGCCTCTGGAAAGGCCTCGGCGCTGGTGATCTTCACGCTATCAAAACCCAGCGTGCAGGCGTATTCTTTGATCGCGTTTGTGTTCAGCATAGTATCTCAGTTCGTGATGTCTCGTCGCTCGTTGACTAACCAGGCTACGCCAATGAAGATCGCCAGGTAGACAGCGAGCACCAGCAGCGCGTGCGTGTCGGACAACTGTGCCGGGGAGCCAGAGAAGATATACTGTCCCTGGTTCTGTAATAGGGCTTCGATATTATTGCCAATCAGGTAATTGGGTACAGCCTTTAAGAGGGTGCCCCCCGTGCCAGGGAAAAGGCTGCCCCCAAGGCTGAAGATCTGACCTACGACCGGCTCCAGCAGGAACCAGATGATCCCAGCCACGACCCCTGCTACCGTTGCACGCCCCAGGATACCAAAAAGGATGGCGATCACGGCAAAAATGGTCCAGTTCAATAGAGCCAGCAAGAGATATAGCAAGGCATGGCCGACCCAGGCGGCCGTCAAGAAATCGAGGCCGGTATCTACACCCAGGAAGATGTTCAGGAACGCTCCCAGCAGCACGGCCAGCAACACCATACCCAGGATACCCAGCGCGTTACAGGTAACGGCTGCTGTCAGCTTGGCCAGGAAAAATTGCGTGCGTGTTGGGCCTCGTGTGGCTAGCAGGCGCACAGTGCTCATGCTATACTCGCCGCCGACCATGGCCCCAACCAGGATAATAATCAGGAGCGTGAACGGCGTCAAGGCGATCTGCACCGCGATATTGAGCGAGGTAGGCAGGCGTAGCAGCAGCGAGGCGCCTACAACTGCCTGGTGCTTAATCTGCTCCAGTTCGGCCGGTGACGGCGTATGATCCAGACACGGCTGGCGATTATTGACCTCTGAGCAGGCGGGCGCTAGTAGGGAGGCCCCCGAACTATTCAACGTGTAGAGCGCGAAGAGAAAAACCGCCAGAAAGACCAGGGCAATGGCTACGATAGCGATGATCGCCAGGACCTTCGACATGGCGCGCCGCCGCATCTTATATAGCTCCATGCCGGTTAAGCGCAACACGGTACTGACAAAATCCTGCCGTCCCAGGATCACCGAAGCGGTCCGCGCGGGTTGAGACGAGCCAGGAGCCGGTGTTGCCTGTGGTGTGATATTCATTGTGGGCCTCGCTTTCCCGCGTTCTCCTCAGGCAAGCGGGTGTCAGGTGCGATGCCCGCCAGGGCCACCATTCCAGGGCGCGTTCCCGCTGGCGTGGCAGGCGTTGTGAGTTCGAGGAAGACCTCCTCGAGGCTGCCCTCGTACGGGTGGATCTCGGCCGCAAAGAGGCTGCGCTGCGCCAGCAGGGCGTTCACCTCCGCCGAGCGCGCTGCCGGCGTCTCTACGCGCAGCAGCGGGCGATTGCCTTTGCCCGGCTCTGCACGTACCCCCGTGATCCAATTCGCGCCCTGCCTCTGCGCGTTTTGCAGGACATCCAGTGCCTGCTGAGTATCATCCGCGGTATTCATACATACAATCACCTGCTCACCCCGCCGCAGCAATGTGCTCACGTCTCCTTGCTTTATCAGGTTGCCTTTCTGAAGAATGGCTACACGATTGCATACCTGTTGTACCTCGTAGAGGATATGACTGGAGAGAAAGATCGTCTTGCCCAGGGCCGCCAGGCGCTGGATGAGCTGCCGGATCTCGACGACGCCCGCCGGATCAAGCCCATTGGTTGGCTCATCCAGCATCACCAGCTCTGGATCGGCGAGTAGCGCGGCCGCGATCCCCAGCCGCTGCTTCATGCCAAGAGAATATTTGCGATAGGCGTCTTTGGCCTGCGCGCGCAGCTCGACGGTTTCGAGCACTTCGTCTATGCGCTGGTTGCTGGCCTTGCCTGAAACCATACCAGAGGCTGCCGCGATGACACGCAGGTTATCAATGCCGGACAGGTAGGGATAAAAAACGGGCGTCTCCACAATGGCCCCTACACGCGGCAGGATGGAAGGCAGTTGATATAGATTATCCATGCCAAAAATGACGGCATGCCCCGCCGTCGGGCGAATCAAGCCCAGCAGCATGCGGATAGTGGTCGTCTTGCCCGAACCGTTGGGGCCGAGAAAACCGAAGACATCGCCGCGCATCACCTGCAGGTTGAGGTCATTTACGGCCACCAGGCTGCCAAATGCTTTGGTCAACCGCGTGGTGTGAATAATGATGTCGCCTTCTTCAAACTCGGTTATATCCTTCACCGTGTGCTCCTTGTAGTAGTGAGTCGGGTGTCTTTGATTCATGTGTACTATTGCTTCGTCAAAACGTGAAGTGCATCATAGCATCACAGCCAGGAAGACAGATAAGATATGAACAGTGTACACGTTGAAGGCAAGCCCGTAAACTACCTGTAAAACCTACCCAGGGCGAGCGATGAGTATGACGAAACGTTCAGGAGACGCTGGCGGTAGTATACTAATATTGTTTCCTCGCCCACATCATGCTAAACTAAGCGGGCATCAAAGTATCAATAGCGTCAGCGTTTAAGGAGCCAATCATGGAGGCAGCACTCAATGGTCCATCTGGTCGCACTACTCTGGGACCGGGTCCAGTAAGTATTGGACGGATATCCGACAATCAGGTGGTAGTGAATGACCCCAAAGCCTCAGCGCGACACGCCGAAATTCGTTCCGAGGGTCAGGGTTATACGCTTAGCGACCTGGGAAGCACGAATGGTACTTTCGTCAATGAGCAGCAACTTGATCGTAATGTGCCGCGTCTGCTGATGCCCAACGACCGTATTCGCATTGGTGATACGGTACTTACCTATGAAGCCCAGAATGCTCCTCAAGCCTCGGCCACAGCCTATGGCGGCCCCGGACAGGGAGGAGCCGATGCTGGCTATCAAGCGTATCAACCCACAGTCGCCGCGACCCCTCCCTTCGGGGATTACAATATCCCTGCTCAACCGGCGCAGCCAGCGTATGGTCAGCCAGCGCAGCCACCGGTCCAACCAGTATATGGTCAGCCAGCACAGCCTGCCTATAGACAACCAGTGCAGCACTCCTATGAATCCTATGGGCAGCCAGCACAATCCCCAGCGCAGACGGCGTATGGAGCGTCATCATACGCGCCGCCTCCACCTCCGGCGGTGTATGCTTCGTCCCCATCGTATCCACCGGCTGCTCCCGGTACGTATGGACTGCCTCCACAGCCGGTGTCGCAGTTCCCACAGCAAGTATCAAAAAGGAAAAGCCACCGTGGGCTTATAATCGTTAGCATTCTTGTGCTGTTGCTGCTTATCGGCGGCGGCATTGGCGCTTTCGTTTTCCTGAGCATGCCCACGCCCGCGAAGGCGCTTGATACGTTCTGTGCCTCGCTGAAGAGCGGCGATTATCAGACCGCCTATAGCGGACTCTCTACCAAACTGCAAAGCAAGGCCCCTGAGCCGGTGTTCGCGACGATTGTGGGCAAAGTCAATACCTGCTCTTATAGCGCCGTCAACCAGGTGAATACGAGCGCGACCACAAACCTGACGCTCACCGGCGCCAGTCATACGGGCAATGATGCCGTGACGCTGGTCCAGGATAGCAGCGGCACCTGGAAGATCGATGACGATCCCAAACTCACTGCTCTACCAAAGGCCCTCGATAGCTATTGCTCCGCGTTGAAGGACGGCGATTATCAGAGCGCCTATAACCAGTTGACCAGCGCCTATCAGGGCAAGATCTCCAAGGCCCTGTTCAGTGCCTTCTTGCCGAGCGTAAGCGCGTGTAGCTATACTATCAGCAACGTGTCCGCTGGTAACGCTACCGCCACCATCGTTCTGGCCTACAAGCAGGGGCAGGCGGAGACAGATACCACCTCCCTGGTGCAGAATAGTACCGCCTGGCAGATCGATGCCCTGCCGGTGCTCGCTACACCCATTAAGTCGCTGACGCTCTTCTACAATTCGTTGAAGAATAAGGATTACGTCGTGGCCTACGAACTGCTGGCGAGCAGTGTACAGAAGCAGGTTGGCAGCGAGACCGCGTTCAGTACCAACCTTGACCAGGTGTTCGTCTCAGACGGAGGCATTACCACCGTGCAGGTAAGCAACGTGCAGCAGAACAGTTCAACCACCGCCAGCGGGACCAATGTGCTTACCTATGGCAATGGCAAGACGGAGACCGACAACGATACCTTGATAAACGAAAACAGCGTCTGGAAGCTTCTGGATATCAAGTCGGCATAGAGGCGCGGTAATGGTAAGCGCTGCCCCGCAGAGTGCTCAATAAGGATGGGGTGGTTCGCCAATACGATGTAGTATCAACCCATGTCCCGGCGGGTGGTGTTAAAAATAGAGGAGCTGGCCGTATATCATATAGAGATAGAAAGAACCGTGTCCATTGTATGTGTAGTCATAGTTCATAAGGAGCAGTTGTGGAAGCAACGTTGAACGGCCCATTCGGGCAAACAACTCTAGGCCCTGGGGCGGTGACGATTGGTCGCGCGCCAGATAATCAACTGTCGTTAAATGATACACAGGCCTCGTCGCACCATGCCGAGATTCGGCCCGAGGGGCAGGGGTATGTCCTTATCGATAAAGGCAGCACGAATGGCACCTTTGTCAATGAGCAACGCGTCGATAGCAATGTGCCGCGCTTGCTCATAGCAGGTGATCGCATTCGCGTTGGCGGGACCGTTTTCACTTATGAGACGAGTGGAGGCTCGTTAGCCGAGAAGACTATGCTGGCGGGTCCACCAGATTTTGGCGCTATGCCCCAGCAAAACTATCAGCAGGCGCCACAGGGCTACCCGCAACAGCCGCCCCCGGCATATCCACAACAGCCCCAGCAAAACTATCAGCAGGCGCCGCAGGGCTACCCGCAGCAGCCGCCTCCGGCATATCCACAACAGCCCCAGCAAAACTATCAACAGGCGCCGCAGGGCTACCCGCAGCAGCCGCCTCCAGCATATCCACAGCAGGCGCCACAGGGCTACCCGCAACAACCACCATCGGCATATCCACAGCAAGCGCCGCAGAGCTACCCACAGCAGCAGCCTGTTGCTCGCAAGAAGAGCCGCGCGGGTTGTGTTATCGCCGTCCTGGTCGTGTTGGTACTTCTCGCGGCTGGAGTCGTCTTCGCTTACTTGCGTATTCCGGCTGTGCAGGGCTTGCTGGGCGGCTCAACGCCGGACAAGACCGTGCAAGCATATTGTAATGCGATAAAAAATAAGGACGCGGTCACGGCGTACGATCAGCTCTCAAAGCGCTCACAGAGCCAGTTTTCTGAGCAACAGTTTGCTCAGCTTATTCAACTTATACCTGCTGCAAGCAACGTTAGCAGTTGTTCCACAAGTAACGTGCAGATCACCGGTTCCACGGCCACGGCCGATGTTATGTCTACGTCTAGCAATGGCAAAACTCAGACCGGACATGAGAAATTTGTCCTGGAAAATGGTGTCTGGAAACTTGATGGCGGCCAGTCGGTCAATCCCTAACCTGCATTACTGGCTCAGGGGAATGAGAAGTATGTAGGACCGCGTCCAATAGGCATACACATAAGCCGAAAAGGATGCCCGTTCCGCGTCTCCGTAGGGGCGCTGGCTTGCCTCGCCCGTCGGCCTCCACGGG
>JALYVR010000237.1 GCA_030853145.1 Chloroflexota bacterium
GATATAAATATATGATTCCATCAATGTATGTTGTTTTCTCAACCATATACATATATTCATAGTCATATCTTAACCTATTTTACACTGAAAGCACTGACCTCTGGACTATCCTCTGATTTAGAGCAAATAGATTTTAGTGTGTGCATAGCAAAGGGTAGCTGATGCGAATGGAGACTTCCCGGTAATTCAGCATCTACGCCAGGCACATTCGTGGCTAAAGAAGGGGTTGGTAGACAGGTGACGTATGTATCGGTAATTATCCCTGTTCACAACGAAGAAGAGAATATATCACTACTGCATACAAGTATTCATAAAACCTTGCGGGAACAGGGCATTTCTTATGAAATTGTCTATGTGGAAGATGGCAGTACGGACGGGACATTTGCCCAACTCCGCCAGGTGGCGCTTGCCGACCCGCGTGTGCGAGTAGTGCGCTTGAGCCGAAATTTTGGGCAGACCGCGGCGATATCGGCCGGGATCACGCATAGCGTGGGTGAGGTTTTGATATTTATGGATGGCGATTTGCAGAATGACCCCATAGATATCCCCCGCCTGCTCGCCAGGCTTGAAGATGGCTACGACGTGGTCAGCGGTTGGCGCAAGCACCGCAAGGATGCCAGTTTCAGCCGCAAATTGCCTTCGTGGCTCGCCAATCGCCTGATTTCCAAGGTGACAGGAGTGCATCTTCATGATTACGGCTGCACTCTGAAGGCATACCGGCGTGAGGTCTTTGAGCATGTCCGCCTGTATGGCGAAATGCATCGCTTCATTCCCGCCTATGCCGCGCTTAGCGGGGCGGCGATCACGGAGATAGAAGTCGCGCATCACCCCCGGCGCTTCGGCAAGTCGAAATACGGCCTTTCCCGTACGGTACGCGTCATTCTTGACCTGATGACGTTGAAGTTCCTTGGGAGTTTCGGGACAAAACCTCTCTATGCCTTCGGAATACCTGGTCTTCTGGGGATGCTCGCAGGAGTGCTAATGGGCGGTATCTTATTACAAAGAAAAGCTTTTCCCCCGTATATACGGCTTCATCGCAATCCTTTATTGCCGCTCTCGCTCCATGCCATCGGCTTCGGTATTCACTGTATCATGCTGGGCCTGCTGGCTGAATTGCTGATCCGGGTCTACCATGAAGCGCAGGGCAAAGCAACCTATGTGGCCAGAGATATTCTCTCAGCGCCAACAGGCCAGGTAGAGAATGACGAGATCATGGTAAGACAGATTGTCGCATTGAAGTAGCGCTAAATAGGTGTTCTGCCTGTAGTATATATAAAAATATCATAACACCTATATATAGCGTTCAGACTCTTAGCGTTGTGTTGTATAGTTTTAGGAGAGATCAACAATGAGTAAAAGCGTATTTACTCGTCCACGCAGTTCGAAGAGGTTGACATGGCTTATCCTGCCACTATTGTTGCTGGCAGTGCTTATCAGCGGGGGATTTTCCCTGAGCCGGAGCAATGCGGCGCACGCGGCGGCGACCCTGTCGCCGCTCAATGGGCGCTACATTTTTCACGCTATCACCCTGGACGGTCCTCAGGCGGGCCTGTCTATCCATGGCTCATTGGCGCTCACGTCACTGCAAGAAGGAGTAGTTGGGCGCGTTGGCACGCTGTGTCTCTCGACGCTTGATCCCAGGGGATGTGCTCTCGTAACCGGCTCTACCCCCGATAATGTCAATGTCACGTTGACAGTTCACTCGACCACTAACTTCCCTACCATCGATCTGACCGGCACATTCGATCATGGCATTAGTGAGCATGGCGCGATCCGCGGCACCTTCTCGTTTGGCTATGGCGCGCACCAGTCCGTCGGCGACTGGGTCGCGCACGTGGCAGGCCGCGTACCCACTGTCGATGGCGGATGGCATATTTCGGGCCGGGTCACTACGGGACCCGATACAGGTCATATATTTTTCCGCGCTACGCTGGCCCTCGTCCAGACATCGAGCAACTCGCTTGTTGGGATCTACTGTCCCGAAAGGCATGGCGCGGCATGTATACCGGTTCTCGGTGAGAATCGCAGTGGCTACGTGTTCCTCTATGTCGGTGACCCCGTTATGTTTAAGTTTCGCGGCACATTCCGTTCCATGAACCAGTTGCTTGGCAATGTGGAAGTATTCAACTCGGCGGACCGGGGCGTCTGGTCGGCCGAGAGGATTGCCTAGTTCCCAGCCGCGTTGCCCGTATGGGTAACCCTGGATCGAAGGGGGAATGAGGGTTCCATCCTCAGATAGGAAGCGGGTGTCATGCGCAGCAGCCCTCGATATGTGCTTGACGCGGTGTTACAAAGAACCTGTTTGTGCAAAGATGGAACTCTCTTCCGCGTGTCCCAGCGTTGGGTACCTGGCCGGACCTACGCCGGCGCGTAGCCGGTGCTGGCTTGTAGTAGCGTCACGATATGTACATACTCTGCTAGTAAATATAAATAATGACTACTTTGACTCAACCAAAACTACGCCGTACACGATTACAGAATATAGATACGTTTCATGCGCAACCGATGCATACCTTCGCCTTTGAAACGTACAAAGGTGCCGTCAGGTCTTTCCCTCTCCCGACCGATCTGGATAAGGAGCAAGGGGAAGGTAAGTGGCAGCGATTCACCGTCGCTATGCGCAAGCTGGTAAAGAAAAAATGGCTTGCGCTAGCGGTGCGCCTTGGGTGTACTCTTGTGCTGATCGCGCTGCTGACTAAGTCGCTGTCCTGGGCATCCCTGTGGACGGTGCTGCTGCACGCACGCCATGGGGACCTGGTGGTAGCGATGATTGTTGGTACGTGCGGCATTGTGTTGAGCGCGTATCAGTGGCGCAGTCTGCTCAATACGGAGCGCATCCGCTTTGATCTCGCGGACCTGATAAACCTGTACCTGGTGGGCATTGCCTTCAGCCATTTCCTGCCGACCGGCATGGGGGGCGATGGCATTAAAGCATTGTATGTCGGGCGCGAGTCGGGCAATAGTACGGGGTCTATTAGCGCGACGGTGATGTGCCGTGTAACAGGTTTTCTGGGTATGCTGCTTATTGCGTTGCCTATCCTGGTGTTCTGGCACACGCGTTTCGCTTCTGGCCTCATCCTCTCGTTCGCGCTGTTTAGCCTGCTGGTGGGCAGCATGATTGGAGGCGCCTTCCTGGTGGCGATATGCTTACCTGGCATGTTGAAGGGCAAGTGGGCGCGATACCGGGTTATTTCCTCGTTGCTGCGCGTGGGCACTGCTCTGGGCGCGAGCATTCGCTCTCCGCGCACGCTCGTGGGTGGCACCGTCTACGGCGCGATCTTCTGGGTGACGGCTATCCTGAACAGCTATAGCTACGCCAACTCGCTGGGGATCAGTGTGCCGCTGTACTTCTACTGCGTCGCTGTCCCCCTGATCTCGCTTGTGGCCTTCCTGCCTATCTCTATTAATGGTTTTGGACTGCGTGAGACCGCCTTTGTCTATGTCTTTTCGGCCGTCCATGTCAGCGCCACATTCGCCCTGCTCCTGGCACTCTTGCTGGATGCGCAGGCGTTGCTCTTTGGCGGCGTTGGCGCGTGCATCTATCTGACCATGAGGGGCAAGGTGAAGTCGTCATTGTCCTCGAAAGGGGTATAAGCTTATGGCAAAATCAGTGATGTATAATAAAGGCTTTTTTGAACGCATCCAGACACGCTCCAGGAACTCTGCGCAGGTTCTGGTGCCTGTGGCGCTGGAATTGATGCAACCAGCGAGCGTGATTGATGTGGGTTGCGGCATCGGAGAATTCGTCAAGGTCTTCCTGGAACGCGGTATCGATGATGTCCTGGGCATCGATGGAAAATATGTGGATCGCAGCCAACTGGTAATCCCGCAGGAGTATTTCCGGGGCTGTAACCTGAATAAGCCCTTTTCCATAAACAGGACCTACGACCTGGCGATCTCCTTAGAGGTGGGCGAGCACCTGACGCCTGAAAGCGCGCCGGGTTTTGTGGATTCGCTCACGCGCCTGGCGCCTATCATCCTCTTTTCAGCCGCCATCCCCTTGCAGGGAGGCTATCTTCACATTAATGAGCAGTGGCCTGACTACTGGTCGCGCCTGTTCAAAGCGCAGGGGTACCTGCCAGTTGACGCCTTGCGCAAGAGGGTCTGGCACAATTGCCAGGTGGCGGACTATTATCGCCAGAATGCCCTGTTCTTCTGCACTGAGCAGGCCCTTGCCGGCAATAGTCTGCTCGCGCAGGAGGCTCGCTTGACCAACCTGGCTATGCTCTCCATCGTCCATCCTGATCTGTACCTGCGGAAGTGCAAGACGCCCCCCCTGGAAGTAATGCGGTATATGAAGAACGCATCGCGCAGGATGCTGCGACGCTAAAGCTTCGCTTCCAGCACGTCTTATAAAGTAAGGAAACACCAACATGAGAATCCTGATGATTGCGCCTCAGCCGTTTATGGAGCCGCGTGGAGTTCCATTCAGCGTCTATTATCACATAAAGGTGCTCACTACCCTGGGCCATACCGTGGATCTTGTCACCTATCCCCAGGGCAAACGCATCACCTTGCCTGGGTTAAACATCTACCGTATTCCGCGCCTGCCCTTTATTCATGAAGTCAAAGTTGGACCCTCGCTGGCCAAGCTCGTTCTTGATGTGCCTGTCTTCTTGATGGCCACCTGGCGACTCTGCTTGAGACGCTACCGTTACCTGCATACGCACGAGGAGGCGGGCCTCATGGGTACGCTGCTCGCGCCGGTCTTTGGCTGCAAGCACATGTATTATATGCACTCCGACCTTGCCCAGCAGACAGTGAGTTCCGGTTTCACGAAGAATGCGCTGTTGCTGGCCTGTGTCGCCAGTGTCCAGAGGCTGATCGCGCGCAAAGCGGACGCCATCATCGCCATCTGCCCCGACATCGAGGCCACCGCCAGGCGACTTGCGCCGGCGAGGCCGGTCTATATGATCGAGAACGTTGCCGTTGACGAGGCCCTGCCGGCGGCGGAAGATACTGAGGCGGCGCGGTGGCGCACACAGTTGGACCTTGGCGCTGGTCCCATCGTGCTCTACACAGGTACTCTGGAAAGCTACCAGGGCATAGACCTGCTCCTGCGCAGCATCTCGGCCGTGCGCGCAGAATTTCCCGCCGTGCGCTATGTCATCGTGGGGGGACAGCAGGAGCAGATCGCCAAGCTGTGGCTGCTCGCGGAACACCTGGGGGTCGCGGAGACGGTGCGCTTTGTGGGACAGCGTCCGCTGGAGGAGATGCCTGGCTATATGGCCATGGCGGATGTCCTTGTGAGTCCGCGCAGCAAGGGCACGAATACGCCGCTCAAGTTGTACACCTACCTGCGCTCAGGCAAGCCAGTCCTCGCCACGGATATTCTCTCGCATACCCAAATCCTCTCTTCCGAGGTGACGAAGCTAGTACCCGCGACCCCCGAAGGGCTGGCGGAGGGCGCGCTGGCACTGCTGCGGGACCCGGAGCAGGCGCGGATACTGGGAGCGCGCGGGCAACAATTTGCGCAGACGCGCTATAGCTGGCCCATCTTCTTTGAGAAAAGTAGCCAGGCGTACAGTGATTTTCTGTAATCGAAGCCAGGAATGCCCCTCTGAGGACTGGTATCCAGAACAGAACTTCTATGGTTGGATTATGAGGTGAGAGAGCCATGGCAAATGAACGCAAAGATCGTACTCAGACCCCGCTCACCGTTGAAGCGGCCCAGCAGGAGTTGGAGCAGGAGAAGGCAGGACATGTTCCCCAGTTTCGTGCCGACAGTACCGGGGCGACACAAGGCGGGAGCAGGCGCTTCCGCCTTGTGCTGGGCCTGCTTGTCTTGCTGCTCGTTGTGCTGGTGGCGGCCGGAGCTTTAGCCTGGACGCATAGGAAGACGACGACGGATGTCACCGTCTTCCAGGTGAAGGCGCGCAATGCGACACACTATATCGGCGGCGGCGGCATAATTTTCCCGCTCCAACGGCTGGATATTTCTTACCCTTATCCCGAACGTGTAGTGAGCGTGCTGGTCAAGCCCGGTGATCAGGTGACCCCTAATCAGCCGCTTATCCAACTTGATTCCTCCCAGCTCAATGCTCAGATTAAGCAGGCATCCGATAATATGAAGGCGGCGAAAGCCTACCTCGATAGCGTTTCGGCCAGCGGGAATGCGGTGACGATTGCGCAGGCGCAGCAGCAGTATAACCTTGCTCAAAACAGGTATAACGCGCTGGTGGCCCAGTCTTCCTCCCCGCTGCTTCAAGCCGGCAATCTCATCTCGCCCATGAGCGGCGTGGTGACCGTTGTGAATGTCGAGCCCAACCAGGTTGTGGCGGCCGATACTCCGCTGCTCACTATCATGGATGAGTCGTCGGTCATCGTGCGTGTCAAGATTCCGCTTGAAGACCTGAGCATGGTTCATCCCGGCCAGGCGGCGCTCGTTACGCCGTCTGCCTTGCCGAACCTTGGCTTCAACGGGACGGTCAGCTCCGTCATCCCGCAGGCGGACCCGCATACCGACACCTTCGAGGTCTGGGTGAAGGTTGCTAACACGAATAAGAGCCTGCTGCCCGGCATGAATGCCTTTGTGCGCATCCAGTTGCCGCTGCACGCCTTCATCGTCCCTCGCCTGGCGGTGCTCAATCCTGATCGCGAGTCTATTGTATTCGTTGTGCGCGATCAGCGCGCCTATATCCAGCACGTGCAGGTTGTAGGCCATACTGGCGACGCTGTGATTGTGGGTCAAGGCCTCTCGGAGGGTGACTATATCGTGCTGGTCGGAATGGACCAGTTGCAAAATGGCCAGGCAGTCCATTTTCGCGGTTCATTGTAGTGTTCCGTCAAGCTTCATAGAACAGGTGAGGTGGCATATATCGCGTAGGGGCCGGGGCGCCGCTGGCCTGCACCCCGGCCCCTACTTGAGCTTGCCGCGTCCGCTGGCCGGGTCTATGTATTAAAAAGAGAGAAAAACGATGCCTGTTTCTACACAATTCTGGTTTCTGCGACGGAATGCGGGGCCGTTGCGCTGTACGATCCTGGTCATCGCCGCGTGCAGTATGTTCGGCGCGAGCCTGCTGCCGTGGTTGCGCGATCCTCTGGGGAACAGCTACATACCTTGGAGCCTGCCTGTAGATATGGGCTGGCAGTTCCGTGTGGGGATAGGCAGCTATGGGCTGCTCTGTCTCTGTGGTGCGCTCTATGTGCTGCTGATAGCCGCCGCGCAGCGGCGACCCTTCTGGGGTAGTGTGTTTCTTGCGCGCAGACAGACCTCTGCCGTTGTGCTATGCGTAGCCCCCGTTGTGC